>NZ_JAFZKX010000013.1 GCF_017551775.1 Fibrobacter sp.
CACGGCACACGGCCTCAAGTTCACCGAATTCAAGGTCGGCTACCACGAAAAGAAGCTCGAGAACATCTGCTCCAAGTACGCGAACCCCGTGTTCAAGGCTCCGGCAGACCTCGGCGCCGTCATGGACATCTTGAAGAAAGAAATGGCAGAGAGAAGGCGCTAATAGCGTCATCCTGACGCCGCTAGCAATTGTCATCCCCGCTGTCATTCTGGAGCGAAGCGATAGAATCACGGGGATCTCCTTTTTAGCAGCAATTACAGAAAAGAACCCGACATCAAGTCGGGCTCTTTTTTTTAGTTTGTACAGAATAAAAAGTCAAAATTATTTTATGCCATCATATCTCACACCTTCCATTTTTTTTACAAATGGATATAATTTCCATGAAACGCAGTAATATGCAAACCTCGATGATTTATTATAAACATAAAATTTTTGCGGCTGACAATAAGTGTTATTTTCCACAACAATTGCCACCTCAACCTCCGTGAGATCAGGCAAATGCAATTCATCAATAAGATCCCAATAAGTATTTTCACGCTTACCCACTTCTTTCGTAAGTCTTTCCCCTTGCGTTTTTGGATCATCAGGAGATCTCCACCGAACCCTCAACTTAGCCGGGTCATTCAAGACTCCTTTTTTTAAAACAATTCTTTTCGCATGGTTTTCTGGAGCCTTAAAATTCACCTTAGACACAAGCGAAAAATTTTCTTCTTTTTCTTCAACTATATTAATAGTAACGTCCGAATTAACAACATTTCTTAAATGCTCTAAATAAAGAAATTCGAAACTGCGCTGTAACAAATTTCTGCGGTTTGTTACCACCAAACGAATTGTGCACCTCTTCCATTGCTGAAATGAATTCCGAATATCCCCCAGATTAATCGTCAGTGTTTGACCTTTACGCAAGCCAGACGATTTCCAATTATTTACGATATCTGCAGAACCAGAGGATAGCGTAACTATTTTTCCATCAACGAGCAAATTTACGTTATAAGATTCATTACCATTATTCGTTAAATAAATTTTTTTTACAATATCCATCAGAATACACTCTCTATCATAGTTTATTTGTATCTAACTTAACATAACTTTTTTTTCAAAAAAACACCAAAAGTAATCATTATTTTACGCAATATATTTGTTTTTCACATCTCTTGTATGCAATATTTTATGCAAATTCATCCAAAAATGTTTAATTTACTAAACATTTACTTTATTACTTTTTATTTATTATATTACTTTGTTAGTCGCTATCTTTTACTAAACCTTCCCAATTTACATACTATATGAGCAACGAGCAGAACAAAGAAAATATCACCGAAGGGACCTCCAACCCTATTTCAACAATAGCAGAAATATTAAAGTTCGCCGGTGAAATAATACTTTCCTCAGAAGAAAAAAAACGATTCAGAGGATTTTTCTACAAAAATAAGAACTCAATGCCTCCAGGCCTTTAACGATTTTATCGACGCCATCAGTACGTGGAAATCCGACGAAAGCGACAATTCCGAAACCAATGCGTTAGGAATTATCAGCAGCCTTCCCAGCAATATTGAAAAAAATAATATTTCCAAAAACACATCAAACACAAACAATTCCGCAACAAGCAAAAAGCGACTGTTATCAATTCCAATCAACAAACAACTTGATTTAGAAATCCTCAAGTTCAGCAACTCCGCTATCGACCTCGAAATCGAAGATAAAGATTTCATCGCTTATCTCAGGACAGCCTTTACCGTCGACATCAAAGGAATCACCCTATCGCTCTCCAATTGTGGCGTCGGAATAAGGTTTAAATCGCTACTAGACCAAAGCAAATCCACAAATATCGAAGCCATCCTCAAATACCCCAATGGAATCGGCATAGGCATAGACGTGAATGCCGTAAAAGGTGCCGGCATTATTCAATGGGAAAAAAATCGATTTTCCAGTGCCGTAGAACTAACAATTCTCGAAAAATTCAGCGCAAGCACAATGTTTGTCATCGCCACCAAGCCATTCTCGCTCATGGCGGCGCTTAACACCGAATTCAACCCGGGGATCCAAATTGGAATGGGATTTGCCATTACAGGCATTGGAGGCTCCCTAGGCATAAACCGAGGCTTGGACGTCGACAATTTGACCAACGCCGTTTACGATGGAAGCCTTTCCTCCATCCTTTTTGTAAGGGACATCAAGAAAAACTTCGACAAAGTCCTTGCAAACGTAGATAAATTCTACCCCATAAGGGACGGGCAGATGTATTTCGGACTGCTCGCCCAAATTACCTGGGGAACAAAAGCCCTTTTCAAGGCGGATGTCGGTCTATTTATCCAGGCTCCAGAACCGCTAACCATCATCCTTGCCGGCGTTATCCATGTAAAAATCAAAGAATCGTTGGACAAGCTACTTGCAATCAATGCAGACTTCATCGGAGCAATCCAGTTTGATAAAGGAATTTCTCTTGACGCATCTTTGTTCGACTCCCAAATCGTCGGCTTAGACTTGTATGGCGACATTGCGATGCGCATTTACTGGGGTGGCGAAACCAAGGGATTCGTCCTTACCGTCGGAGGATTCCATCCACAATACAAGCCGGATTCAGGATTCAACCTTCCCGCCTTAAAACGCGTCGGCCTAAAATTGGATTACAAAATCCTCAAGATGTCGCTCGACACCTACTTTGCAATAACATCGAATACAGTGCAATTCGGGGCAGCCTTCTTTATGTGTATTGGCTGGGAAAAATTTGGCATTACAGGCAACGCCGCTTTCAACGCCTTGTTCCAATTCAATCCCTTCGCCTTTACGGTCGACATGTCCGCCGGCCTCGCCGTAAAACTTGGCCGTTGTACACTTTGCGGCATCTCGCTCGCATTCGAGCTGTCCGGTCCCGCTCCATGGCATGCCAAGGGCTGTGCTGAATTTTGGGTCGTCATTAAAATCAAGGTCAATTTCAACCTTACATGGGGTAAAACGAACAAAGGCCAAGCCATTGCCCCCACCAATGTATACGCCTTGTTCCACGATGAATTCTCCAATAAGGAAAAAGAGAAATCAAACTGGACAGTAATCTCGTCTGACCAGACAGACAACATGGTTACCCACATATCTTTCGATAACCTCGGATTAATCATCGCACCAAACGATACCATAGTATTCAACCAAACAGCCGTACCATTCGACCAAGACATGGATTTTTACGGAGAAAGCAAGATAGACGATTTTTGCAAGTTGGAACTGGAGAACGTCTATATCGGAGATGCCCCAATTAAAGAATTAAAAAAAGAGAAATCCTCTTTTGCGCCCAGCCTCATAACAAAAATGAGTGACAAAGAAAAGCTCTCAAAAAAATCCTACGAAAATATGAATAGCGGATTCCAAGCAGGCGACATATTCCAAAAAGTCTCCGGAAAAATTGAAGAAAAAGAAATAAAAAAAGAAAAGAATTACATGACAAGTTCTGCCGAATTCGAACGCTGGAAAAATGGAACATCAAAAAACAAAAACATTAATATTCATAAAATCGTCAATCGAGCCACTCAACCCATGGCCACATCAAAAAAATTCAGCATAGAAAACCGAATAAAAAACATCAAAACGTCTCAAGCCAAAGATTCTACGCGCACAGAGAAAGAGGTATTTCCCAGTATTATAAGGGTTATTCAGGAAACAACGAAGAATCTGCCCCAAAAAGATTCTTCAGAAAGTCTTCGTCCCCCCAAAAAAGGCATAACCTTAAAGGCTTCGTACAACAGGAGTTCCGTCGGCATCGAAAGATACATCAAACAGATGAACGAATTAATCCGCATCAAACCTTAAACGAATTAAATCTGAGCAACGATAGAATTTTGCCAAAACAAGAGTCCCTTATGAACAACCAAACCTATTTTTCTCCCTGGGTTAGAAAAGGCTTAGGCCTCCACATTAACGAAAAAGATCTTCTTGGTCTAGATTGCCAAAACTCTCTAATAAAGAATCGTCCAACAGTTACTGTATCGGCAGAAATCTGCGGATACAAAGACAAAGAGGGAAAAGTAAAAGAAACAAGATACGAAAGCAAGGAAATCAGCATTGCAGGCCCTGGCGATGTATTGAATATCACAACCAAAGCTATTAAACACGTATTTCCTGAATCGAGTAACGGGACAATTGTCGTAAATCATCGTCCATACATCGAATTTTGGGAACCCGATTTTGCCTGGCGCTATACCCCAGCTTGCGCCAATGAAGGCAATCTGCGCCCATGGATCGCACTCGTTGTTTGCGAAGAGGGCAAATACAATATCGAGCAAAACAAAGTCACATTCGTTGTAGACTCAGAAGAAGAATACAAAAAAATATTCCCAGACCCAAAGGAAATCTACAAATCAGCACACGCACAAGGCGACTCCGATGAAGATGTAACCTTTTGCCGCATCCTTTGCCTAGGGGGGGCCTCTTTTAAAGAGGAAAATTCCATTTTTGGAAAAGAATCAAAATATTTCAGAGCTTTTCTTATTCCAGTCTTCGAAGTCGGACGCCTCAGAGGGCTAGGTTATAGTGAAGATATTTTGAGTACAACCCCAGCCCAAGCCCCCGCTTGGGAAGAATCTTGGGCAAGACAAAAAGGAAAGAAAGATTCCTTAGTTTTTCCCTTTTATTACTCATGGACTCTCCAGCCCAAAGGAAAATCGTTTAATCAACTGGTTCAAGAACTAAAGCCTAATAATGATGTTGAAGATGGAATCTACATCGATGTTACCGCCCTAGGAGAGGGGCTTTCGTGTAAATCAAGCGATACCCCTCAAAAAAACGGAACCATCTGCATGCCAGCCGCTTTAGGGCCAACAAGCGACAATCCCGAAGAAGCATTTCCATCACAGGGAACTAATCTTTACAAAAATTTGAAAAATTTACTATCCAGGAACCCAGTCTTTAGCGAGAACAAAGAAATAATAAACGAAATAAGTTACAACGCAGAAAAAGACAATGAAGATCCTTGGATCGTTCCTCCCGTATACGGAGCTAAACACGTTCTTGCGACATCTTTAGAAAGTAACGATACCCCCCCGTGGTTAAAGCAAATCAACCTAGATTTGCACCATAGGGCGGCTGCAGGGCTCGGAAAAAAAGTGGTACAAAGGCACCAAGAAGAGTTCGTACACCGAGCCTGGGAACAAGTCGAATTTGTAAAGAGCATAAATGCCGACTTAAACCAAAAGATGCTCAGCGTAAATGTTCAGAAATCCATACAGAAGCATAACTATAAATGGTTAGAATCAGAGGCAGACAAAAAGAAGTTATTAGCAAGGCTGATAATGAACCTTCCGCTCATGCGAGATGTGGGCTCCGGAAGCGATGAAAATAGCTCCAGCTCCATTTCAAAAATTCTCACCAAAAAAGGAATTCCCCAATCCTTTGCAACTACATCATTTTTAAGAAGAACTGGAGATATCTTTAAACACAGCAAAGAAGATACAACCGAAACCAGTTCCCTAATGGAAAGAATCGCCGAAAATCAAACGTACACCATTCCAGTTGCCAAAGACTTGATAAAAGCGCCATCCTTTAGTGATTTAACAAATTTCTTTTCAAAGCTAGTAAGGCTTCTTGACAAAAAGGAAGGCCTTCTCAACACTGCTGAAATATTTTCAAAATTTTCATGCGCAAGTTTCAACCGCCAGGATTTTGGGCAATACAATAGCGCATTTTCCATCAGGACAATGATGTCATTTTCCAACAAAACTTCCTCCAGTTCCGATAGTATGTACGCACTCTGGGATAGGTCTAATTGTGCAGGAGAAGACAACAATGCGGCACACATGTCATTCGATACCGCTAGATTTAATTCATCGGTAGGATGGATAAAGAAGAAAGGAAAGAGTAGTATAAAGGACTACAGGGAGCCTCGAAATATTTATCTTGGCAAAGGTTCTTCCCCACAGCCTATAAATAATGGAGACAACTATGATGTCATCGCTTTGGAAACATCCAAATTCAAAAAGACTTTTCCAAAAGCAACCAAATCTATTGTTAGAATTCAGGACAAAGATAAGGATATTTGCCTCCTCTTTGTAAACAGGGATGAAATACAAAAGCAAAACAGCCCAATAAAAAAATTCTTTATGCTGTATGATAAAGAAAAAAAAGAAATAAAAATGCCATCCCGATATCCATCCAAAGATGAGTGGAAAAAAGAAGCCCAGACAAAGCTCTGCAATGGGGAAAACAACTCTGAGGTTCGAATCTATTTAGAATACTTATACTGTTACTATTTTAATCCATCCTACATTCTCGCCGATGCAGAACTCATTTCAAACACCGAATTTGTTGAAGACTTTAATATTCAGGTCATTCACAATTCTCTGGTATCACTTTGGAGTAAAATTCAATCTATCAAGCAGAGTAGTCCTAGCAGCAGTTCAAACAACAATGGCAACAACAATGATAACGAGAACGAAACGAATGCAAAAATTGAAATACTTGTCAAAAGTTTGATAAACTCTAAAACCAACGAATATATTAATAAAAAGATTGAGAAATACTTCAATATATTCTTGAACAATCCAGAATCAATCAAGAAATATAAAGCAAGCCTTTCAACATCCAAATACCCCATTATGGCCTATCCGATTTTCCCGGAGCCAACCTATTACTACCTAAAAGCAATTTCTGACGAATTTATTTTACCGGGAATTGATGACATTGAAAACAATACAATATCAATGTTCAAAAACAATCCAACCTTTATCGAATCATTCCTTTGCGGAATGAATACAGAAATGGGCAGAGAATTGCTATGGAGAGAATACCCGACAGATCAACGAGGCTCCTATTTCTGCAAATTTTGGGATACAGACGTAAGCATTGATGACATCAAAGACGATAACTACTTTGATGTAAAATCGCTACATGATTGGAAAAATGATATCGGACATAATCATCTTGGCAATAAAGGCGATCTGCTTGTTTTTGCAATAAGGGGAGATTTGATGAAAGCCTACCCCGACACAAAAATAACCCTCAGAAAAGCTTATTACGACGCCACTGCACATAACGAATTAAAACTCGTGACAGACGATAACCTTCCCGACAATATACTTGAGCCTACATCACAAGCTTTCATTCGAGACGACATCTACATTGTAAGTTTCGATATAAGCCCAGACGATGCCATCGGCACATTCAATACAAACCGCAATATAAATAGCGGATACTTTTTGTCCTTTGAAAAAAACATCGAAAATACCGAGTTCAAAGCAAAAGTTTCTCCATCTAGCAATTTGTCCAATGCAGCCCTATTCGCAACAGAACATTTAGTAACAGCCGAAATCTACAACATACACGTCTCAACCTTAATCAGTGAATAGCAAAATGAGCGACATACAAGAATTTGACAAAATCCTTTCAAAGATTCCTCAAACATCCCCCCTGTTTCTCTTTCCCTTGAGACTGGAGACACATTTTAGCCCTAGTAATCCAGGAAAGAAAAAACAGCTTCGCGTCAGGATTATCCCCGACGAAGCGCTTTTGAAATATAAAAAAGAGTCCTTGACATCCGATGAAAAAGAAGACGGGACATTCTTCTGGTTCCAGTGGTATATTGCAAGCGGTGATGAAGAACGCGAATATGAAGCATGGGAGAATCTTTGTTCTAAGTATCCCGTCCACCGAGCGGCATGGATTTGCAGAACTTTAAGGCCAAAAGATATAGTAAACTATCGAAAAGGTGGTGTCCAATTTGGCAATCGTCCATATGTCGGGATGGAAGAAATTGAAAAAAAATGCTCAGCTATATACGAGACACTCGAAAAAATCTCATTCAATGAGCTTGACGATGTAAAAAAAACAGAAAATACAAAAAGTAACTTCGAAATTCAAATTAATGAAAATCTCGAATCAATCCAAGGTAATATAGGCGACATAACGACATACATAAAAAAGCGCAAATTTATCGTTGATTATCTTTGTGACACAGTTTATAACATGGCCGTTTATTTAAATCAGCGCCTTGATTATTACGAAATTATCTACCAAAAACACCCAGATTTAAAATCGACCAATTCTATTCAACTATGGGATGCCGACTACAGTCTTTTAAATGCGGTTAAGGAGGATGTTAAAGACCTTATCAATAAATTAATCGATAAGAAAAAATCTCTTTCAGATGTAATCAATCAGTGCCGAAAAGACAATCCCAATTTTTTCCCAAATTGCCAAGTCGACGATAACCCAAATTCAAACTTTAATTTTCCAACAGCCGAATTATTTCCCAATCAATTCTTATTTATCGGAGAAACCAAAACAGATAAAAAGATTATCTACAAATTGTCCAAGTATAAAGTCAAAAAAGATTGCATAAGCACCTTTTTTGACTTACAAAAAGATACTCTTAATCAAGAAGCAACCGAGCTAGAATTTGACGAAAAAGCCAAATGGCTTGTCGATTATAAAGCCGCCGAAGACATGGGGATGGCGATAACAATTGACCTTGACGATTCCGTCAAAGGGTTCAATTTTATCTATGTGCTAGGAATAAAAGAAGAATACTCTAGCGATACTTTTGAAAAGTTATTTAATGGGCACAACTACAATACATCTTCGCTTCAATTTATTCCCGCCCGTACCAAGACAAATATTGTCGAAAAGGATTCATGCGCATCAGAATCTCTCAGTGAAGAAGATTTGATGCGTAAACGCTACGAAATCGAAGTCAACGACTATTACATAAACGAAAAAAGAAATGATGCAAACGTCATTTCAGAATTATTTGCAGGAGAAAACATCTATAACAATTGTTTTGGACACATCGCAAACTTTGACTTAAAGCAGGATCATGAAACAGGGCAAGCATACAGTCTCCTTTGGACGGTCTTAAATGAATCAGAAATTATTGCATCGTTTAACAAAGACATCTATTCTTTCCTTAAACACTTTATAAAAAACAATCTTCGAGCCTGCGGGAAATTTCCCTCTATAAGAATTGACAATCTCCCGTACGGAATCCTTCCCGTATCGGACTTTCAAAGAATCTGTAACGATTTTTACAAGAATCGAAAAATAATCTTCAAGACACGCACATTTGCGGAAGCAGGATTTTTATTAAACGATTTGGTTGCCTTAGCAAACAAATGGAAAGATTTACGCAACAAGGAACAGATTTCAGCCCCCTTCAAAGGAAACAACGCAGAAAAAGACTACCTTAAGATGGCAGGGCAAACGCCCTATTCCATTTCATTTTCTGAAAGAAAACTCATCCATTCGCCTTTATTAGAAGAAAATACACCAGATAAATTAAATTCGACAACAAGTCAGTTTTCACAAAAAATATTTGGACAAAGCAGTATTTTCAACGAATTAATTAGTCGTAAATTATTTTCTGCCGAACCAATCAAAGAGGCGGTCAATGAATATTTAGACGAATCCGGCAATTCAGAAATTTTTGAGAAAAACGAAATAACAAAAAAATTAATAAGAGCCTTAACAACAGGAGAAAACAAATTCACCGACGACATCGAAGTCGCAAAAAAATACGTTGGTGAATTCCTTGACCTTTTTACATACAGAATAGACGCCTGGTTCAGTGGAATTCTCGACTACATCAGGACAGAAAACCGACTTACCCCATCCTTTTTAGGAGCCTATGGTTGGGTTTTCGATTTAAATGAAGGAAATTCAAAGTCCGATAGCGACCACTTTATATTGGCGCCGTCATTACAGCATGCCTTATCTGCTGCTGTTCTAAGAAGCGCTTATACAAAATCAATAAAAGATAAACAAGATAGTCACATTTGTGTCAACCTGTCATCTATGAGAGTACGGCAGGCCTTAAGACTCATAGACGGAATAAAGATCGGCATGTCCATGAGCGTTGTTCTTGGATGCGATTTAGAGCGATATCTGCACGACGCCTCAAATCTATACAATATTGAACTAGACCGTTGTATCATCCCGTTACGAGAGGAATTTCCTCAAATCAACAATATAGACTCTCAAACAGATGAAGCACATAGCTATATAATGCAAGTCATTAATGGGGAAGCGCTGCTTGATACTATAATCAATCATAAAAATTGGAAATGGGAACAGACAACCTCCAAATGGTTAGAAACAAACGAAGGTTCTATTAATTGGATAAGAGGTCTTGATCTTAAAGACGAGAAAGAGAAGAGCGCTTTCTTCAAAATCATAGAACGCTTGATGGATTCTTATGACGCATTGAACGATTTATTGCTTTCAGAGGGTGTTCATCGTCTGGTTATGGGCGACAAGGAATCATTTGCTGCCATTGGCAATTTTATCGCTACAGGTGAGGGGGGAGTTCCAGAACCAGAACTCCTAAAATTCCCTAGTGAAAAAGTCGTTGTTGCGCATAAGGCCGGTCTTATTCTTCCACAATCAAAGAGCGAAATTTCAAGCAAGCCCTTGTGTATGGCAGACCCCGCCATAGACGGCTGGATAGATTCTATTTTGGGTGATACAGCCAACATCTATTTCACCATCAATGGAGGAGCATGTACCCTCGCAGATTTAAATATTTCTGCAGCAGAATACCTTTACCTTTCGGCAAACCCGCAAGCATTCAACAAATACCTTGAAATATGCTGGCGAATCAAGAACAATAAATTCAATAGCGAGCCGATTGAATTCACCGAAAGCCCCATTGATCTTGAAGCACAAGATATGGGCACTCGCCTGAGCCTCGAAGAAGACGCCCTCAGAATAGAGACCCTTCGCAAGATAATCAAGGCCGGACGAAGCCTAAAGCCATCGGATTTGCTGAATCCAGACGAGAACAATATAACAGACGAAGACTATATTGACTCTAATGATTTAGAAAAACGATTCAATACAATCGCACAAAAAGCCAAAGACCTTCACAAGGAATTGAAAAAATGGTTGGATGAGAATAAGAGCGCAGCTCAACTTGACGAGAATGCCATCCGTCGTGCATACGAGCTCCTCTGCAATTGCTATGAACTCGGCATGGTGAACAGCCTCATCGAGTACAAGACGGATATTTTCAATTCCGAAGAATCAAAGGCCTTGCTGCATCAATATGTAGAAGACGCAATGAACGATTTAGATATCAATTCGAAATCGAAGAATCGAATTCTCTCTGCAATCGAACAATTCGAATCTAAGGATTACGTTTCTGCCATTCAGACGCTCACATTGAAAAACGCAAAAGTATTCCCGCTGTTTAAACTTCCTCCAAACAATTTGGGAATTGATAACGACATTGCGGATGACTTTTCAAAAATTCAAAATACAGACAAAGATTCCTTCGAAAAATGGGAAGACGAAATTGCCGAAGTCCGCAGCGGCATGAAGGAAATACACAACCTCTCCATGTTCCAGACGGCTCTTGAAAAGGATGTCGGGAAAATCTCTATTTTACAGAATACAAAAAAGACTGATGACGAGAGCAAAAAATGGTATTGGATGGGAGCTGCGGTCAAAGACGAAAAATACCTAACAGACGCCGATTCCCTAATCCTATACAACACGGGTTCCTATGAATGTGGAAACAATTACAATTCCGGATTCATCTTTGATTCCTGGATAGAATACATACCATATAAGAAGCACAACGCAGGCCTAGTTTTCCATTGCGACAAACCGGACAATGAAGCTCCGCAGGCACTCCTATATGCGATGTATCCGAGCGTAGTTCCATCTAGCCAAGAAACATGGAATTTTGATTCCTTAAAGGAAATCCTAGACACAACCCGATTCATGATGATGAACCGCGCCGTAGAACCGGATATGATTTACAAAGACATGGAACTATCAAGAATATTCCCCTTGATTAAGCAAAAATAGGCAACCAGGAAGAGGACTCTATTATGGCAATTGACGAAAAGAACAATGGCGCATACGCTTTTATCACGAACACAAGCCATCTTGAAAGTACCATAGAAAAATATATAAAGAAAACTGGCGATACCGAAATCTGGTCGAGAATCGAGCCCAGGACTAGGAACAACAACTACGACAACGCCCTTTCCTTCGAGGTATTCGACCCTCTTTGGATGCTTACCCGCCAGTGGCAATACGGACGTTTTCAAGGAAACGATTGCGGCACACCTGTACAAATGAAGATTAAAACAAGCCGCAAAAAAATCACCCAGCTGCAATATAAAAAAGCAGATGGAGAATGGGCTTCAAAGCCCTACAGTACGGAGCGTCCGACAGAATACGATGTCGAAAAACAAGATTACGACATCACACCGTACGTGCGTGTAGAATCCGCGATGCAGTTGACAAAAAAGCTCAAGGCCAGAGGACTTTCCAATTTAGTTCCTCAGTTAAAAAATAAATATCCATTAGAAATTGCTTTCAAAGGCGACGCCCTTGAAGAACTCAAAACAAAAAACAACAAAACCCTGAAGAAATTTATCGCATTCTATGCAAAGCGTTCTTTCGATGGATATAAAGTATATTGCGAAATCAAGAGCAACAGCATTTATAAAAACATAGCAGGCACCGAATCGGCAAAGGATGAACTAGAAAAATACGCCCAATGGTTTGGCAACAAGTTCCTGCCTAACGAGGCCGACAACAATTACTGGAGCACCGAAAAACTCGGTTACGAAGTCGGCATGAAATTAGACAACACAAAGAATTCCTTGACATATTCCACCGAATGTTACGATTCCGGTACATTATCGTGGTATTCTTTCGACGGATCCGGAGAACTTCCCAAGCCTCTGGAGAGTGAGACAAAAGAATGGACAACCATTCCTACACCGGCGACATTCCCTGGTGCTCCAGCACAAAGGCTCTGGGAATTCGAGGACAGAAAAGTCCAGATGGGCAACAGCGTCCCCGACGAAAGGTTCATATCAGCAGCAACAATGATGCAGTACGTCAGTATGTACGGCAACGACTGGATGATTAGCCCGATAGAAGTCGAAACAGGTACCGTCATCAATGTCAAACAAATCGAGGTCATAGATACCTTCGGCGAACCAAGAGTCATTGATAAAAGCGCTGAAGACATTGACAACAACAAAATAAACACCCCTCCCATCAACCGTTGGAGTTTATTCGGCACAACTAAACCAGACGCTTACAAGAACGATGACTTTTCCATAAACAAGGGACTTGTCTGCCCGCCGACGGTCCTGCGTTGCGAAGAAAGCGCCCCTATCGAAGAAGTGCAGTTCCTTCGCGACGAGATGGCCAACATGGTATGGGGCGTCGAAAACAAGATAAACGACGGCTGCGGCGGCACCATGGACGGCAAGACGCTCTCAGACGCGGTATTCGAAGATGTTGACCGTCATAACGCTCTTGAAAATTCGAACACATCCGAAAAGGCGAAAAACGACGCGAAGTATTCCCTGCTCATCCAGAACAGGGTTCCGCTGAATTGGATTCCGTTCATCCCCGAGCAGAAATCCGACAAGTGCAACATCTTCATGAGACGCGCCAAGATGCCCATTTTCTACAAAAACGAAGACCCCACCAAAGATCCCTACTTGCCGACACGCCCGTCCACCCAGCTTCTGGGTGCAAAGGGGGCCGGAGTTTCGGACAACGAATACAAGCCCTTCCGTATCGACGAAGACCAATTCGGCGGCTATGGCTTCAAGGTCACCAAAACGGCGCAACGCACCCGCTGGTTCAACGGAGAATCCTTCTGCTGGCTGGGCAACCGCAAGACAATCAGCGAATACCAAGCCAACAGCGGGCTGCTCTTCGACGAACTGATCCGCAAATCCGACGGGAAGCAGATAGAAAACCAGAATATCGTGGAAGAAGCCCCGTAACAGCTAACGGCCTCGACATAACACATATAGAAAAGGCCCCGCATTCATCTGCGGAGCCTTTCTCATATTCTCAAGCCCTATCGTGGCGGCCGGCGGCCGCGCTCCAGGGCTACATTACCAGGACTATTTTTTCTTCTTGCGGCGTACGCCCCACTTGTCCTTGATTTCTTCTTCGATCTTCTTCTTCTCGTAACGGACGACCATCTTGAACTGCACCGAGTAAACGCCCGTTCCCACGAAGCGGCCGCGGTGATCCTTGAAGTTCCAGTTCACGAAGATCTTCTTGTCCGAAACAAGGCAGTTTCCACCGAACTTCGGGCTCTTACAGGGCACGATGATGGTCGTATCGTTCACGTACTGTCCCAAGTGGTCGTAGTAGTTCACGACGAACGTGATGAACACCTTCTCCGGATCGAGCGAATCGAGCACCGTCGGGTCTACCGTACCGTCCGCAGAAATCTGCGCGCGGTCGAGGAGTTGCGGCACGAAGCGTTCACCCAGCTGCACCAGCTGTCCGAGCGCCCCTTCCTTCTCCATGTCTTCCTTGGTCGTGGAGCCGTCCATGTAGCGCAGGTTCACGGAGCTCAGGGTACGCAGCACTTCATCCTCGCCATCGAAGGTACCCATGTTGGTCGCCTCGACAAGGTGGTTCAGCAGGCCTGCGATAACAACCGGGCTCGGCTTTTCGCCGGCGACGTTGCCGAAGTTATCCTGGATGACGCTCTTCGCGCCCTTCACCACCATGAGCGAGTCACCCGGGAGGATAGTGGAGACGCTGCCATCGATGATGAGCTTCGCGCTCAGGCCGTCGGCAGCCCAGTCGATTCCCTTCGGGGTGATATCGATGGTATCCTTGCCGTGGATGTAGCGGAAGAAGTCATCGCCCTTCAAATCCTTGTACTTGATGGTTTCAGAGAAGTACACGATAAGCGTATCGGCCTTGTTCCCATAGCTGAGGGTAACGCCAGCGACCACCGGCGACATCTTGTCGACAAGCGGTGCGGCCTCTTCGCTCACGAACGTCTGTCCCAGCACGTCGTAGTAGCTGAAGATGGTCGCGTTCGGCAGAGATTCGCTGATGCTCGTCACGCCCTTCGCGATCGGGGTCGTAGAATGCACTTCCCACACAAGGCGCGTGGAATCCTTGCCGTCGAACTTCATGTCGGAGGGCTGAGCCTGCAGCTGGATGAGCATGCCGCGTTCGCTGTACCACGGGAACGTCGCATAAATCATGTCCTTTTCCTTGGCACTCAGCGCTTCGCTGAAGTTGGTAACGATATGATCGAGCACGCCGTCGCCATCCTCGTCCCTGTACTCGACGTCAACAACGGCGGGCAGGCGGTCCATGACGGTCACCGGCACTTCGCGGTCGTATTCGTCGGAAGTCACGTAGCGAAGGTTGCTGAACTGTACCTGCGGGTGCAGCGAGACGCTGTCGCGGTCGTTGCCCTTGAGGCCCATCTTCTCGCCCACGAGGATAACCATGTTCCTGGTCGGCATGTACACGTTGGTAATCTGGTCCAGATCGAAGCCGTAGCGCTTAGCATCTTGCTTGAGCATCACGAGCAGTTCCGGCGTCGAGAGGTCCTTCGGGATGATGTCGATGTTGAACTCGATAAACAGGGAGTCCTTGCCTCTCGTATTGCGGATGGCGAAGGCATCCTTGATGACGTGGCTGCCGACCTCGACAATTCCCGTCTCGCGGATGTAGGTCGAGCCGTCATGCACGCTGGTGTAGGTGATGATGGCGATGGCATCCTCCGGGAACTTCTCCGGGAACGTCAGGTCTTCCACCTTCAGGGATATGCGGTCGCGGGAATCGTTCAATGTGGGTTTGTGCTTCGTCCTGAGCGTATCGCCGTTCACCACGAGCGCCACGGAGGCCACCTCGAGATCCGCGATCACGGAATCCTTCAGCACGATTTCCACGTAATCCAAGCCATCGAGGCCATCGGAATCCTTGATGTAGCCAAGTTCCGCATCCGGAATCGGGTCGTAGAAGTTGATGTTATCGATAATGACGGTCGTATTGCTCACGGGGTCATGCACGATGATGGAGCCGCCCTGGATGACGCTGTCCGCAGTCACCCAGATGGTAATGGAGCCGTCGGCGTTCACCCTGATAGTGTCGTTCGGATTCGGGTTCGTGGGGTCAATCAGGATAAGGCCCGAGCCCGTCGCGAACGTGAGGCTATCCAGGTTGGTGCCGAAGTATTCGGCAACCTTCGCGGAATCGAGCGTGAGAGCCACCACCTGGCCCACCTGGGCGGAATCCAGTCCGGAATTCACGCGCAGGTCAAGCTTGAGCCCGGTCGGGTTGTTCTCTTCCATGTAGTAGTTCTCGCCGATCTTGATGAAGCCAGTACCGCTACCGGAATCCACCGGCAAGAGCACCGTGGCCGAAGCGACAAGGGAATCGCCCTTCTCGTACTTGTCATCGGACGGGTAGAAGTCGATGCCACCACTGCTGGAGAGGTCGTAGTCTTCGAACCCGACATACACTCTCGAGGAACTAGAGCTGTTTTCGATATCTTCGGCACCGGTCTGCCTGCTGGAAGAGGTACCCGGGTTGCTGCCGGAAGAAGTTCCCGGGTTGCCGCCGGAAGAATTGCCGTTATTGCCGCTGGAATTGCCCGGATTATCGTTGGACGAACCAGGGTTGTTGCCGCTGGAGTTGCCCGGATTATCGTTAGACGAACCAGGATTGCTGCCGCTGGAGTTGCCCGGATTGTCGTTAGACGAACCGGGGTTGCTGCCGCTGGAGTTCGGGTTGTCGTTGGACGAACCGGGGTTGCTGCCGCTGGAGTTCGGGTTGTCGTTGGACGAACCAGGGTTGTTGCCGCTGGAGTTGCCCGGATTATCGTTAGACGAACCAGGATTGTTGCCGCTGGAGTTGCCCGAAGAAGAGGACTTCACGCTGCTGCTAGACTTCACGCTGGAAGAGGATTCCTGGTAAGTGATACGCGAAGAACTGAAACCGACGCTGCTGCTGTACTCTTCTTCGTCAGAACCGGTATTCGCACCCGTACGGACAACACCCGCGCCCGAAAGGGGAGCAAGGTCATCGAGGTAGTTGTCAATCCACTGCACATGCACGAGCACGTTGTCGTTAATTCTCTTGTTCGGATTCGCCGCATAGTCCACGAACACAAGGTGGCCCGTATTGCTAGCCACAAAAAGGTGTCCCATGCCGTCGACGGTACCCTGGTCGAGTCGCCAACCCACATCGGGGGTTCTCGGCTGGGTCAGGTTGGCCGAAGATTCAACGAAGAAATAGTCACGCAGGTCAATGAATGCGACCACTTCCGCCTTCATCTTGCCGCCCTGCTTGTAGGGCTTGATCTGCACGATGCGCGCGCCACCAAATACGAAGATGGTCTCGGAATACGGGTCGTACGTACCGCCATGCGCACCTTCGAGGGAGTCGATGAGGATGGTCGTACCGAGTTTGGTAATGACGGAATCGCCGACTTCACCGCCGATAGTATTCTTATTACTGTTGGTCACCTTGGTCCAAGTAGTATCGGTGATGTAGCCGAAGTAGGCACCAGCCCTGCGTTCATTCTTGGAGCGATCGGAGCACAGTTTTCCCTGGGAATTAGCCTCGCATCCACCGCCAAAATAGTCGGAATACGTGAAGAAGGCGTTGCCGTCCTTGTCCCAGACAAGCGTAGCGAGTTTATCCTTCTGCAATCTGTCCGTAGACTTCGGAACGAGTTCCACCTTGTAGCCCTTGTCCGCAAAGTTCTTCCTTTCGGGGTGAGTCTTGTCGATCTTGGTCGAGAACCTGTAGAGGTAGCCGGGGATACCCGCCGCCCAGAGCCATTCCTGGGTCGGGTCCATCATCAAGTGCCAGAAACCTTCCGTACTTGTCGCCGGGGTGGCCGTCTTCACGACGCAATGGCCGCCTTCCTTCTTCGCGGTCTTGCTCACCTTGTGGATGTTAACGCCCTGAGCCGCAACCAGGAGGTCGCCATCCGGGTGGTGCACGATACCGTCGGCACCCGCCATACCGTCGCCGGAGGTACAAAGAGTTTCCTTGCTGAGCAGCTGCAAATAACCCGCACCATCATAATAATAGTTCAGGTCCTTCACGCGGTCATCCTGACTATACTTGGTATAGTACAGCGTAGCCTTCGTGGAAGCGTGCGGCACGATATCGCCCACCTGCTGAATCCAGATACCGACCGCCGGGTTCTCCGGCGGCGCCATATTGCCCGCAGCCATGGTAAATCCACAGCACAGCGCTACGGTCAGTAATGTTTTCGACGTCGTTTTCATTGCGCTATCCTCCGGTAAGCCTACTTCTTGGAGCTAGAGCGGATCTTGCGGGATCCGGTGATGCCCCAGTTATAGAACCTTTCCATCTTAAAACTTTCCTTCGCACCATAGACGCGCGCCTTGATATGGGCGACATAGGCACCCACGCCCACGCGGCGTCCGTTGTCCGAGAGCATATTCCAACGTAAATATAATTGATGCGGGTTCTCGAAGCAGTTGCCGTCGAAGATTTCCCTGTCATCACACTTGATTTTCTGCGATTTTCTCGCCACAAAGTTGCCGAGGTTCGTATAGACCTCAAGTTCCCATTCCATACCGATTTCGGAGAGGTCCATCTCGGGCTTCTTCTCGTTTTCCTTCAGGATGGTGGCGAAGCTTATGTCCATGAGCACGCCGAGCGCCTTGTTGGCCTCTTCGGAGGTGAGCTTGTCGGCCACCTCGAAGGTAATGGCATCCTGCACGGACTCGTCGACATCGCGCTTGGAGGCAAACGAGTAGGCCTGCATCAGCACGCGCGGGTCGCCCTCCACCATTTCGGCCGGAGCGAGGCCAGATACGCCGTTGCCCTCACTGTCGACGAACTTCACGCCGTCGAGGTCGAACCTCACGGAATCGGCGGGGTTCATGCGGTCCACGAGCCTCGTGCCGCTTTCCATGCGGATTTCGGCGCCCTTGCCGTCGGAATCCCAGCGCACGGAAGAGAACGGAATCTTCACCCATTCGCCGTCGACGTAGAAGCGCAGCACATCGGCAAATTCATCGGTGGAGAGGTTCTTGTAGTCGATAGCCTCGGAGAACTCGATGCGGAACACGTCAGACGCCATCTTCTGGTAGGATTCCGGTTCGAGGAACGTCCCCGAAATCACCGGCGCCATGCGGTCGTGCATCGCGAGGTTGAGGGTCTTCTCTTCGCTTTCGCCGTTCACCGTCTCGCTGTAGGTCACCGTGACGTAGCCGTATTCGCCGTCCTTAGAGTAGGACTGGTCGATGGAAGTGAGCTTTTCCTTGATTCCGTACTTGTCTTCCTTCAGGGCGAATCCGACCACGGTTCCGTCTTCCGAAAGGTTCAGCTTCTCCACGTCGGGTTCGAGAACCAGGAGATTGCCGTCGGTGTCGAGCCAGTAATAGCGGATGGTCATCTTGTCGAGTTCTTCGCGCGAGATGGGCGTGTCAAAGGCGATGGAGGCGCTGTCCATGCGGCCGTCGCCGTTGCGGTCGAAGAAGGCGTTGCGCTCGTCGTCCACGTAGATGCGGCCGGAATTCTGCACGATTGCCGGGTTGTTCTTGCCCGTCTCGTTGCCGTCGGCGGCCTTCACGAGCCCGTCAGGACAGGCCTTGTTGGAGCAGCTCACCGCAATCTGGATGGAATCGCCGAAGTCCACCACACCGGTATCGATGACGAAGAACCAATGATTGCCGTCCTTCTGGATGGCCTCGAGATTCACCGGAGTGCCGTTCACGATGAAACCCTTGCCCTTGGTCCAAGAGGTGTCAATGTCCTTGTTGAAGAAGAGTTCGAGCGTATCGGTGGAGCCCTCGCCCTTGATGAGGTTCGCCACCTTGATGACAGGACCGATGCGGTCGGTCAGCGCACCGGTAGCCTCGGCCCGCGCCCCGGTATTCACCGAGGACATCGTCACAGAGAGGTCGCCCTTGCCCGAATCCGTCGGAATGGAGGCTCTCACGCCGGTAAGTTCCAGGACGCCCGTCTTCGGGTTCCATTTCCAATCACCCTGGTGATCCTTGAACTTGCCGCCATCGGGCCAGTTGTAGGCGAATTCTTCCATCTGCACGGAATCCATACGGCCGGAGAAGTACGCCACGATGCTGTCGCCCGCGCCGTCACCGTTAGTATCGTAGATGAATGCGCTGTCGAGAATCGGCATGTCGGGGTTCACGAACTGCAGGCTACCCGGGAACTCGCTATTGACGATGAAGTCCGTGCCGCCCTCGGGGGTGGGGTCTTCGAAACCGCTAAGCGTGAAGGTGGAACCATCGGTCACGGCCTTGGTCGCGCAGACCAGGAATGAGGCACGACCCTCGTGGAATATGAGCTGCTGGCCCTTCTCGCCCTTGGGCAGCTCGGTACCGCCCTGCGTGTAGAAGCGGAGGTTCTCGCTCGCCCCTTCCGTGTTGATGTAGAAATCCTTCTCGAGCGTGGAATCCGTAAGTCCCGTACCCGGGCCCACGGGGATAACCGCCCTCACATAGACCTTGAGCGTATCGCCCACCTCGAGCTGGAGCTTGGAGACGCTGGTCACCACTTCCTGGCAGTCATAGTCGAGGCAGTATTCGATATCCGGAGCGTAGAAGTTGTACACGCGGGCGTAGGCGATGTCGCCGTCTTCGGCCGCAGTCGTACCCACCACGACGTTGCTAATCGGATAGAGGCCCCTGATTTCCGCCACCACAATGCGTTCGTCGCCGGAATTGACCTTGCGCATGTGGGTAACGGCGGAACCATCGGCATCGAGCTTCGCGGTGATGGAATCGGAGGATGCCTTGGGCATGTAGATGAAGAAATCCGTGTTCGGGAGCGCGTTCGCGGAGACGACGTCCATGTTCTCGGGGACGACAAAGAGCCCGATTCGTTTACCATCTTCGATGCGGAGATAAGTGCAAAGCGGGTCCGGAGTGCCGGTATACTCAATGCAGTCAGCAGGTTCCTGCGCCAAAAGCCCCACCGGCATCATCACCGACAGGAAAAACATCACGAGATTTCTCTTCACAGAGCACATAGGGGACCTCAATAAAACAAACACTACACCCTAACGGGTGCATTTACATTATTAAATGTATCTTTTTTTTTAGAAAAGTGGGAACGACGGCCATCACACCGGGCCCTAGAGCAGGCCGTTCTGTGATGCTCCGCATACATACAGGGGGTTACGGGCCATTTTTCACTCAAAAATGTTATTCCAATATGGAATAAACTAGCGAATTTTTCAGTGTTTTTGCAGGGATTCTTCCTGCTTTCGGAGCCTCTTGCAACCGGGGCTTCCGAGATTTTCTCAAAAAACAATTAGCAACAACATCACCTAACGCAGTTCGAATAAAGGTCGAGCACTACGGTGTCCATGAAAAGCCAGCCCTCGCCCACGAGGCGGATTGTGCCCTGCGCCTGTTCAAGATAACCTCTCGAAATCCAGCGTTCGATAGCTTGGGGAGCTATCGCCACGCCCCTTTCTTTCAGCGCCTCCAACGGAAGGCCATACTTTGTACGTAACGAGAGTTGGATGATTTCGGCAATTTCATCTTCGGGCGAGAGCCTGTCGAGCATCAGGGCGCTATCGGGGCAGCCGCCCTTCACGTATTCGCGCCAGGGGGCATACTTTTCGGGGGCGGAAAAACGCACTCCCCCGAAATAGCCGTGCGCACTCGGCCCGAAGGCGAGGTATTCGCCACGCCGCCAGTAGTTGAGGTTATGCAGGCTCTCTTCGCCGACGCGCGCGAAGTTCGACGTCTCGTAACGAACAAAGTCCCTGCTTTCGAGCTTTTCGACGCCCCGCAGGTACATATCCGCATAGAGGTCCTCGTCCACAGATTCCTCGCCTTTCGCGATGCGCTTGCCCAGACGGCGCGTCGGGTCGACTTTAAGCCCGTAGAAGCTCACGTGGCCGAGCGGCCGGTCTGTAAGCCATTCCACATCGGCAAGCATGTCGTCGATTCCCTGCCCAGGGAGATTGAACATGAGGTCGGCGTTCACCCGCAGGCCCCTTTGCGAGAGGAGCAGGTCGAGGGCTTGCCGGCCTGTCGCGACATCGTGCCTACGGCCAACCCGCGAAAGCAAGTCGTCACTGAGCGTCTGCAGCCCGAGACTTGCCCGCGTGATGCCCGATTCCAGCGCCACGGAGATGCGTTCGGCGTCGCAGGACTCCGGATTGAACTCCATCGTAGCCTCTTTCAGCGCCCCCATTCTCACGCCCGCACCGGCGACAATCCCGAAAAGCCTGGCCAGGCGCTCCGGCGAAAGCACGGAGGGCGTCCCCCCGCCTATATACAGGGTCTCGACACGGGAAAATACGCCCGGATGGCGCTCCGCGAAAACGGTCATTTCCCTCGAAATCAGCTCCAAATATTCCAACTGCAACCATTCAGGTGCCGAAAATGCGTGAAAATCGCAATAATCACAGATTTTTGCACAAAAAGGGACATGAATATACAGGCCGAGCATCGTCAAGTTATTTTTTTTTAAGTTTTTTGGGTTCCGTTTGTAAAAATTTAATTTATATCCGTAACATGGAAGACAAGAAAAAGAAGAAATTCATTGATCGGGTGAAAAAAAAGGTTCCCCTGTTCATATTCCTCACTATCGCCACGATAGTGTTCTTCCTCGCATCTACCCTTTTACTGGACGATTCCTACAAGGACATCATCCTCATCGCCATGATCTGGGCTCTCCCCCTGTTCGTCCATTAGCCAGCCAATGAGAATCACACGTCAGACAGAGAGAAAGTTCAACGCAGTCTGCTACTACGTCTTTTGCTGGATTTTTGCCGCGGAAGGTTTCTCGGCCGTCGACAGTTACGCCCAGTTCGGAACGATTGACGCAGGCGAAGTTCTCTCGATGCTACAGTTCGCCCTGTTCATGGGACTCTCGCACGGCGTGTACGACATCCTTATCCTCAGAGACGAAATGGACTGCAGGTCCATTTGGAAATCCCTGCTCATGCGCACGCTGTACTTCATCTCGGCAATCTGCTCGAGCAAAGTTCTCTGCATTCTCCTGTTCCAGAGGGATTCCAGCGAAGGAATCATAAACGAAATCGGCTTCGGGAGCGTCTTCTCGGAATTTTCCAATCCCGCGGTGCAGATGCAGTTGCTCGTATTCTTCCTGATGGCATACCTCATCACCTTCGTGCGTTCGGTGCACAAGAAGTTCGGGCCCCGCGTTTTCTGGAACACGCTGCTCGGCAAGTCGCAGGAACCTCTCGAAGAAGATCTCGTGTTCATGATGGTAGACCTGCGCAACTCCACCACGCTCGCCGAAGAACTCGGGCACGTGAAGTACAGCAGCTTCTTGAAGGACTACTACAAGCTGCTCTCCAACTGCTGCGAAGAAAACCGCGGCGAAATCTACCAGATAGCAGGCGACGGCGCATTCCTCACCTGGCCCATTTCCGCATGCAGGAAAAAGGCACGGCCGGTCAACTGCTTCTTCGACTTCAGCGAATGCCTCGAAAGGATAAGTTACAAGTTTATTCGCAAGTACGGCAGAGTGCCGAGTTTCAAGGCGGCAGCGCACTGCGGGCGCGTCGTCACGACCGAAGTAGGAAATTTCGGGAGCGAACTCGCCTATCACGGCGACGTGCTGAACACAACAAGTCGCATCCAGACACTCTGCGGACGCCTCGGACAGGAATTTTTAATATCCGAAGACCTCTTTGCGGCACTTCCGAAGCCTCTTCCGCACGGATTTTTATGCAAGAGGGAAGGATTTTTCGAATTAAGGGGAAAAAAAAACGAAATTTTGATTTTTTCTTTGCAAATACCCTTGACAACCCTAAATTAATATTCTATAATTGTGCTCACCTCGCGGGAATAGCTCAGTTGGTAGAGCACGACCTTGCCAAGGTCGGGGTCGAGGGTCCGAGTCCCTTTTCCCGCTCTAAAAAAGAAAACCACCCATCAGGGTGGTTTTCTTTTTTATACGCGGAAGGGACCGGGCCCGAGACCCCTTGGGGGAGAGGGTGCGGCCCAGCACGCTCCAAACAAAAAAGACACCTTTGCGGCGTCTTTTTAATTTATTTGCAAAACGAATCGGTCCCTACCCCACTCACTCTTTTTTTTTTACCCAAACAAATCCTTCACATAGTTATAATAGCCATACCGCTTGATGCAGCAAAGAATCGCATCTTTCCAGAAGATAATTTCCTTCCCTTCCGGGCAGCAGCTCAACGCATAGGCATAGCAACATTTCCCATTGAAATTTATTTCCGTGAATCCCACATCAAAAGCATCGCCACGCAATTCTTCGGGAAACTGCAAAATCTTTTTCTCGTTTGCGAGAATCAGGCCCGAGATATCTTCCACCATTCGCGGAGCAAAGCCGACCGGCGTGATGGATTCCTCGACATCTTCTTTTTCAGGGAACTGGTCCCTTTCGTACGTGCACAGAACACCGTCGTTATAAAGAATAATACCTTTAGGACGAGCGCCCCAACCTCCGTAGTTGACAACTGCAAACGTAATAGGCGCATCATCAATATGATTCATTCTTTCAAAGCAAGTCATGTAACCAGTCCTTGCCTACGGCGCAGGCACCATATCGTGACACAAACCAATAGCCCCGATACGGCGTACAAAGAAGTCTCCCGTAGTCCCGGCCGCACCCGAGAACTTCAGCCTGACAGTAGCAACGTTTTTCAGAACATCATTTATATCGGGACTCACGCCAGCACCGCAGCTGTTCTTGAACATCAACCAATCGAAATCACTGACTTTTTCACTTGCAGAAGCCGGAACGTTCGCCACAAAGCTGCAGGAATCCATCGTCGGGATCGCTCCATCTTCCAGACCAAGCTCTATCACAAAATCGATAGATGACTTGTAATCAAGGCAGAGGCCACCCCACGGAGAGATATTCCCCCCTTCCTGTTCCTCGTTCCAGACATTGAAAGCGACCCCCGCATACGGTTTTTCGTAGCCAGCTCCGAACTTGGCTTCCAGTTCAATTCCGTGATATTTTTCAATGAGCTCCGGGAATGGAGAACCATAAATTAGCGTATCTATATCGGACGGGAACTGAAGTACAGAAGAACCTCCATTAACGCCATCGCTAATTTGATACCAGAACCCAGAGGTGCGGCTGTCGCCACCCGTTATAACCTGACCTGCGCCGCGGTCGTTCTCGGCATCCCAGAGCATGTTACTGATAATGATCTTAGCACTAGAAGACGACGCCGGAGCGGCAGACGAAGATGGCGCGCTGGAAGATGACCCGGGTGCCGCCTCAGATGATAAAGGCGTCTGGCTGGACAAGGAAACATCCTCCACCGAGGAAGAACTTTCGTTTCCGGAAGCATCCGGAGAAGTGGACGAAGAATCATCACCACAGGCAGCAAGCATAGAAGCAAAAGAGATGGCAATACAGCCGGCAAACAGCTTTTTCATGGACTCCCTCCTTACAGGACTCTAAACTTTTTTCCTAATATAAGTTAAAAATCCCTACCCATACTAGGGCAAGGACCTTAATTTTTTATTGCTGCTTTTTTATAAGCAAAATCACGAAATTTTACCCAAAATGCAAGTCCGGACGTTCTTCCATTTCTTCAATTTGAATCTTGTGCAGCACCACACGGCCTTCTACCAAGCTCTTCGGCACGTCGATGATACGCTGGTTGCTGGAACCGCGGAACTTGATCTCGAGCGACTTCTTCGCCATGATGAACGGTCCGTCGATCAGGATGTCGGCATAGCTCAGGAGTTCCGTGAACCCCGGGCGTCCGGCGGCAAGTTCCATCAAGCGTTCGTAGGTATATCCCGTGAAAATCACGAGATTGAGACCGCGTTCCTTGATGATGCGCGCAAGCGGAATCAGGGCCTCCGCCTGGTCCATCGGGTCGCCTCCGCTGAACGTGACACCGTCCAAAAGCGGATTGTCATCCAGCATCGAGACGATTTCCTCGATGTCGATATCGCGACCCCCGTTGAAATCGTGGGTCTGGGGATTCTGGCAGCCGGGGCAGTTGTGGTGGCAGCCCTGTGTAAAGATGGTCATGCGGATTCCGGGACCGTCCACGAAAGATTCGGGCTCGATTCCGGCAATCCGCAAACGCGGGTATACGTCCATCTTACACGCCGTGCTTTACGCGGTCGTTCACTTCGGCGCGCTTCGCATTGTTGAAGCGGTCGACTGTACCCACGAGGTAGCCCGTGATGCGACGGATGCGTTCGAAGCACACGCCTTCGCCATAGAGGGATTTTTCTTTATCGGACATTGTTTTGACTCCTTGCTAAAAAATGGTTATCTGATGCCGCGGAAGGCAGGCATTCCCGGGAACTTCTTCCGGAGTTCGTTCAATTTTTCTTCAGAAATGGAATGGCCGTCGCTACGTCCGCAACGCGGGCAGCTGTCGCCGATGACGCCCACGAACCCGCAAACCGGATCGCGGTCCACCGGATGGTTGATGGAACCGTAACCGATGCCCACTTCCGCCATGTAGCGCACAATCTTCTCGAACGCGTCGAGGTTCTGCGTCGGGTCGCCATCGAGCTCGATGTAGCTGATGTGGCCCGCATTGGTAAGGGCGTGGTACGGAGCCTCGAGCGCAAGCTTCTTGAAGGCCGAAATCTTGTAGTACACCGGCACGTGGAACGAGTTGGTGTAGTAATCGCGGTCGGTAACGCCGGGGATGATTCCGTACTTCTTCTTGTCCATGCGCACGAAGCGGCCCGAAAGGCCTTCCGCCGGCGTGGCGAGCAAGCTGAAGTTGAGGCCGAGGCGCTTGCTTTCCTTGTCGCAGAAATCGCGCATGTGGCCGATGATCTTGAGGCCGAGCTGCTGGGAGGATTCGGATTCGCCGTGGTGCTTGCCCGTGAGCATCACCAGGGTTTCGGCGAGGCCGATGAAACCGATGGAAAGCGTACCGTGCTTGATGACCTCGCCCACGGTGTCTTCCCAGCCGAGCTTGTCGGAATCAATCCACACGCCCTGTCCCATGAGGAACGGGAAGTTCTTGACCTTGCGGCGACTCTGCACGGCGAAGCGTTCCATGAGCTGGTCGCTCACGAGTTGCAGCATGCGATCGAGTTCCTTGAAGAACAGGTCGATAGAACGCATCTTGATGGCGATGCGCGGGAGGTTGATGGATGTGAAGCTCAGGTTGCCACGGCCGTAAGAAATCTCGCGGCTCGGGTCGTAGTTGTTGCCGATAACGCGGGTACGGCAGCCCATGTACGAAATTTCGGTTTCCGGATGGCCTTCCTTGTAGTACTGCAGGTTATACGGCGCGTCCTGGAAGCTGAAGTTCGGGAAAAGGCGCTTCGCGCTCACGCGGCAGGCGAGCTTGAACAGATCGTAGTTCGGGTCACCCTCGTTGAGGTTCACGCCCTTCTTCACGCGGAAAATCTGAATCGGGAAGATGGCCGTTTCGCCACCGCCCAGGCCCTCGTCCGTGGTGAGGAGGAGGTTCTTCATCACCATGCGGGCTTCCGGATCGGTGCACATGCCGTAGTTGATGCTGGAGAACGGAGTCTGCGCACCGGCGCGGCTGTGCATGGAGTTCAGGTTGTGGACAAACGCTTCCATGGCCTGGAAAGTCGCCTTGTCGGTCTCTTCGTAGGCCTGCTTCTCGGCGAACTTCTGGGACTTCATCACCATCTCGGTATCGAAGGACTTGGAAAGTTCGCGGGCTTCCGTCTCGACAAACTTCTCGTTCGGCACAAGCGTCGCCACCATGCCCATTTCCGCCATTTCGGAATGGAGCTTCTTTACGATAGGCAGGATTTCTTCCTCTTCCTTGCCGGTGAAGAGGATGAGCGCCTTCACCATGTTGGAGAGGTAGGCCTTGCGGTACGTGATGCGCACGCCGTCGGCCATGGCATAGTCGAAGTTCGGCACCGACTGTCCGCCGTGCTGGTCGTTCTGGTTACTCTGTATGGCAATCGCCGCGAGGGCAGCATAGCTGCGGATATCCTTCGGTTCGCGCAGGTGCCCGTGACCCGTATTGAAGCCGTTTTTGAACAACTTAATCAGGTCGATCTGGCAGCAGGTCATGGTGAGGGAATAGAAATCCAGATCGTGGATGTGGATATCCCCGTTCGAATGGGCCTGGCTGTGCTCGGGCTTGAGCATCATCATCGTGTAGAAGTGCTTCGCCGATTCAGACCCGTACTTGAGCATCGTGCCCATCGCGGTATCGCCGTCGATGTTCGCGTTCTCGCGCTTGAGGTCGGATTCCTTCGCGGAGCTGAACGTGATGTCGCGGAGCGTGTGCATGAGGCGAGTGTTCACCTCGCGGATGCGGGTGCGCTCGGCACGGTAAAGGATGTAGCTCTTGGCGGTATCCGCGTAGTTGTTGTCGGTGAGCGCCTTTTCGACCGCATCCTGGATTTCTTCGATATCGGGCTTGGTCTTGCCTTCGGCCTCGAGACGGCCCACGGCATAGGCGGCTACCTTTAGAGCAGTACTGCTCAAGACGTCTTCGTGGCCAAGGAGGTCAATCTGCTCCTGGGAGGCCTTGATCTGGTCGTTGAGCTCGCCGGAGGCGCGGAACGCCTTGACAATGGCGTCCGAAATCTTCTCGATGTTGAACGGCATTTCGCGGCCGTCGCGCTTCTTGACTGTAAAAATCATCACCTATCCTTCAAATCTATTAACTAGGCCCTAGTCAAAAGACGTTTATTCAAAATAAGCTTGTTTTCCATTTTTCCACTATATCTTGTGTTCAACACCAAACCAGTAGCACAAGATATGGGTATAAGATAATAAAAGATTTGAAGATTTGAGACCTTTTTTCGAAAAAAACCGTATTTTTTTTGTAACATCCGAAAAACTTATCAACATCTTCCAAAAATGTAACGTCAAACTGCCACCGCAGGTCGGGTCTGCAACTTTCCAAGTCCCTATCGCACATACATTTAGACATTCGGGCACTTTTTGGAATCTATTCACACCCCAAAAAGCATATTTTTTTACGCGGAGGGGTTGACAAATACCCTGTCAATCATTCTTCCTACACCCGGTTCAAGGGAAAATCAAACTGGATAGAACGGGGCGTAGCGAACTTTTCGAAGGAAATCTCGTAGCAGAAATTCTTTTCGTCTACCGTCCGCACGACTCCCACGCCAAAAAACTTGTGCATCACGCTGTCGCCCGCGGCAAAATCAGCCGAAGGCGCCTTTTTTACGGGCCCTAGGCTTTCGTCGCTCAAAAAATCGCGCTCGAAATCCACGTTCTCAATGTAGGCTTTCGCCGCCTCAAGGAAATCCTCCGAAATGCCGCGCGCCACATCCAGCCCGTCCATGTCCATTTCGAGCAGGAACCTGGACGGATAGCGTGTTCCGCTTTCCCCCGCCACGCCGTCTTCGGCATCGCTCAGGCAAAGCACGTTCTCGGCGCGGGTAAAGGCCACATAGGCCAGGCGCCGCTCTTCTTCGAGCTGAATCTTGTTCTGCACGCGCTTGACCGGGAAAAAGCCTTCGTTCAAGCCGCACACGAACACGTACGGGAACTCCAGGCCCTTCGCGTTGTGGATCGTCATGAGCTGCACGCGGTCTTTTTCTTCGGAGTCTTCGTCGGCGTTCGTGAACAGCACGATGTTCTGCAGGTATTCATCCAGCGAGGCGTCTTCTTCGTAGTAGTTCTCGAATTCCAGAATGCCCTGCTTGAGTTCCGCCAGGTTGTCCAGGCGGTCTTCGTCGCCATCGAGGCGCAGCATTTCTTCGTACTTGGTTTCGCGCAGGATTTTCGCAAGAACTTCGGAGACGCTCATGTCCTTGTAGCGGGAGCGGTACTTCTCGATCAGTTTCACGTATTCCACCACATTGCTACGCGACAAGAAGCCCTTGCAGTCGAAATCGATTTTTTGCTTTTCGTTTCCGACCGATGAAAGTTCCGCCTGCGACGAGACATCGGCAGCAACGTTGTTCAAAAGGCCCGCCTCCGAAACAATTTCAAGCAGAGCCTCGTAAAGGCCTACACCACGCGCATCGGCAAAATCCTGCAAGGCCGCAATCTTGCGCGGGCCGAACTGGCGCTTGGGCGTATTCACCGTACGCATGAACGACAAGTCGTCGGCGTACACCAGCATTCGCAAATAGCAAATGACATCCTTGATTTCTTTGCGCTGGTAAAAGCCCACCCCGCTGTAAACCTTATACGGGATATTCTCCGCCATCAAGGCTTCTTCCACGGAACGGGACTGCGAATGCATGCGGTAGAGCACCGCGATGTCTTTGTAATGGACTCCGTCCGCATTCTGCACGGCGTTCTGGATTTGCTCCACAATCCAGCGGGCTTCTTCGCGAGTGTTCTTGGCGTGGTAAAAGACGGGCGTCTTGCCGTCGGCACGCTTTGGCTTCAAGACCTTTTCGATTCGGAACTTGTTGTTCTTGATGACCGCGTCCGGAACCTTCAGAATGTTCGGCGTCGAGCGGTAATTGTTCTGCAGCAAAATCGTCTTCGTATTTTCGTGAGTCTTGTCGAATTCCAGAATGCGGTTGACATCGGCGCCGCGCCAGCCATAAATGGTCTGGTCTGGGTCGCCCACCACAAAAAGATTCTTGTGGTAGCTAGCGAGCAAGTCCGCCAGCCGGTACTGCTGTCCGTCGATATCCTGGTATTCGTCCACCATGATGTACATCATGCGCTTGCGCCACTTGTCGAGCTGTTCCGGGAAGTTCTCGAGAATGTACAGCGTCGAAAGAATCAGGTCGTCAAAGTCCAGCGCGTAATTCTTTTTCTGCTCGTAGAGGTAGCGGTAATAAACCTTCATCCACTTGTCGTCGGCGGCATCCGAAAGCGCGAGCAAATGATCCTTAGAAGCCATGCCCTCCGAAGGCAGTTCCGCAAAAAGCGAGACGTAATTGATGTCGGCAGCCTTGCGGCCCCCGATATAGTCGATGACGCTGCTGATTTTCAAATCCTTTAGCGAGTAGCCCAAATCGGCGTAGGCCTTGTGCAAAAGGGACTTCTGGTCGTCTTCGTCCAGAATCATGAATTCCTTCGGGTAGTTCAGCACGTGGATTTCTTCGCGCAGGAACCGCACGCAAAAGCCGTGGAACGTGGAAATATAGCCGCTGTCGTCGCCGCCCAGCACCGTGCGGATGCGCTTCTTCATTTCGTTCGCGGCCTTGTTGGTGAACGTGACGCAAAGGATGTTCGACGGCGAAATGCCCATCTCCTTCACGAGGTACAGGTAACGCTGGGTCAGCGTCCGGGTCTTGCCCGAACCGGCCCCCGCCACCACGCGCACATAACCCTCGGTGGTTTCCACCGCTTCCCGTTGTTCCTGATCCATATTTTCTTGAGCCATGCGCACCTCGCAAAATAGTGAACATTTGTTCTACTACACAAAAATACAGTATTTTGTAGGCTCTGTCAAGTCAAATCGTATTTTTTTCAGGAATTCGCGTTAAAGGACTTCCTTTTAAGATGCAAAATATACGCCATTATAGCCAAAATCATTGCGAACGGTCCCATGATTATCAATCCGGAATCGATAATACCGCCGCCAAACAAGCTCATAATGAAGGTTATAAAACCTCCTATAATGAAAAACGGAAGAAATGGAGTAAATAAAATCCAGAATGCTTTTTTGCTACTAGAGGCGTAGAAAAGATAATTGTAGCAGTTGATGCTACAAAGCGATGAAACAATTATTGCTACAGACAAAAAAACTAGGAATACCAGGAGATCGTCTCCGGTAGAATGGGTTGGTTTACTAAACAGAAACGGGAAAAGCAACAGAAAGGGAATAGATACGGATACGATTGAGGCTATCTTGAAACCTTTGGCTGCTTTTTGAAGTTTGATAAACAAATCTGTGTTTTGTTGTTGTTCAAAAGCATGTCTTTCTTTTTTAGTTATTAGCTTTGCAAATACAACTGTAATTATGGGCAAGATAATAACGATAGGCAAGGCAAATATTACAAGTTCCATGGGACACCACCTTTTAAAAACCTAGCCGAATTCGGGAGATCGTTTATTTATTCGATTTCGGCAGTGACCGCGAGATATGCAGAAACTGACACGGAATCGGCGATATTCATCCCGGGTTTCGGGAAATCAGCATCAGGCAGCACCATGGGAGCGGACTTTCCCCTAGCCTTGCGCAACAAGGCTCCATTGAGAGAGCCAAGACCGGTTCTCCCGAACTCGTTTTCGGGCTTGTTGCTCACGGAAACGACCTTGCCGAGAGACCCGCCAAAGCCTTCGGCTATCGCCTTGGCGCGGGACATGGCCTTTTTGCCGGCGATATTGGTCACCTGGACCCTGAGGGAATCTTCATTTTTCAGAACAGGGCGGGCAGCAAGCACGCGGGAGTTCTCCATACCCACCATACCGTCCAGGAAGGCTTCCGCGGCCGCCTTGGCCGTAAAGTTGACCGTAATCTTCTGGGCCGCCCTGAAGGCATCCTTGCGGGATTCATTGCTGTCGAATTCATAATCCGGCCTCTTGAACAGATGCATGGACTCCTCGTCTATCTCGGATTCGGCGACGCCCAGGTCTTTCGCCAGTTGCACCACATCATTGCGGCGTTCACTCACCCGCTTATAAATCATTTCCTTGTCAGCACCGTTCATCGACATACCCACGACTACGACAAACTTGTCGGCCAGGAAATTCTTGTCCTCGCTTTGCGAAACACGGACATAAGATTTTCCGCCATTTTCCACCCCCACCAGCGAAAGGTTCGCCGCAATCGAGGCCAAGACCTCAACAGAATCCGAAGAACTCAATTCTTCAACCATCGAAGAGCCTTCCACCGACAAGACCTTCCCGGCTTCGGCACCGACGCTCCGGGCATGCACATCGGCCAGTTTGGACGCCTTCTTGCAGGCCTCCTTGATGACGGAAACTTCTAAGGCTTCCGCGTTTTTCAACCGCGACGAGGTGGACACGTTATCGACAAAAGCAAGACCCGCCAAGTCCAACTCCAGCGAATCGGCATCCTGTTTGCTATGGAATATGACCTTCACACTCTGCGAGGCTACATAGCCCAAGAAAATCTTCTTGTGGTTCGTATATTTCCAGTCGTCTTTCACCACCATACTGCTGAATTCATATGCCCGCGAATCAACGGAATGCTTTTTCAGCAAAGTGAGAATTTTGTCACGGCTTTCATTCAGGTGCTTGTAGGCGGCATCCTTCTTCTTGTGTTTCAAGACCAAGGAAAAAGACGTGACATATTCATCCGCCAAGAAATTCTTGGTCTCTTTGCTGGAGACAGCCACACCACCAAACGGCTGAGCCTCCTGCTCTGGGACCGGTTCCAAGGACGAAACATTTTTTTGCGCAGACACATCGGAAGGGCGCCCAATGCTCAAGGAAAGTACCAGGCATACAAATGCGAGGACGATAATGACGACGTATGATACTTTGTTCTGCATAAGGCACTCCTTGTTGGAACCACTTCTTAAATTACACAAAAAGATATTGCCGAAGGCAACTGCCCACGGCAAAAAGATTTTTACCGGATTTTATAGTCTAATCTAGAATATGGTTCCTACTTCTTCGGAGCGAGCAACACCGCGTATTTGAGCACAACGGCGACAAGCACGGTAGTCGTCATGCTGATAAACGGCATCCAGGGCCAGCTGAAGACATTTTCAAGCACCGCGGGCACGCCAAACGCGGGAATTCCCTGCACGAGCACGAGGCTTGCCATGCCGCAAACGACGGCAACGACCACCTGCCAACTCTTGAGTCCTTTGACAAAGAACGCGAGCAGGAACATGCCGAGGAGCGGGCCGGTGAAAAGCCCGGTAAAGAAGAGCGCATTCTTGAGAAGGCTCCCCTGCTGCGTCGCGGCAAACAGAGCGAAGAAGACACCGAGCACGCCCCAGACCACCGTCCAGATCTTTGCACGCTTGAGTCCGCCCATCCCCTTCGATTCTTCCCATCCCAGGAAATCGCGTTCAGACGTGTTGCTGAGCGAATTGATGGCTCCCGAAAGGCTGCTCATGGCGGCCGCACAGATGGCGGCGACAATCAAGCCGGTCACGCCCACCGGAAGGCCGTTCACGATAAAATACGGGAACACGTCGTTCTGACCGATTCCTTCGGGGAGCGGGGCGACGTTCGCCATCTTGTAGTAAACGTAGAGCGCGGCACCCACCCAGTAGAAGAGAATCGAGACGAAGCAGCCGAGAACCATCGAGAGGACGCTGGAGCGGTTCGCCGCCTTCACGTCCTTGCAGCTCAAATAACGTTGCACAAACTGCTGGTCGCACCCGCGTATCGCGATCTCGAGGATGGCATATGCGAATCCAGCCGAAATAAGCGTGCGCGCATTGGAAACATCCATCGTAGCGTCCCACCACTTGGTCTTGCCCGCCTCGCTCGCAAGCGCGGCCATCTCGCCGAAACCGCCCACGGCGTTCGAGATGAGCACGAGCACCAGGATGCCGCCACCGAAGAACACGCAAAACTGCATCACGTCGGTCCAAATGACGGCCTTGATACCGCCGAACCACGTGTAAAAAATTGCGACAGCGGCGGACACGACGATGGCGACCTTCAAATCGACATGCAGTATCTGCGCAAGCACGAGCGACGGCGCATAGAGCAAGATGCCCGTACGCAAAAGGAGGTGCAGGCTGTAGAAGACCGCGGCAAGCCTGCGCACCGTCTTGGAGCCGAAGCGTACCTCGAAAAGTTCATATGCGCTGTTGATGCCCGAGCTGCGGAACTTCGGGATAAACACGAAACCCACGACGATGATACTCAGGAGGGCGCCAATCTGGAACATGAGGAAAGTCATGTTGTCGCCATACACGTCGGCAGGCGCCCCGAGGAACGTCGTCGCACTCACGGACGTGGCGATAAGGCTGATGCCCACGGCAACCCACGGGATGGTGCCGCCGCCGAACATGTATTCCTTGAGGTTCTTGTTGCCCCGGGAAACCCAGAGGCCAATGAGGAGGGAAAGCAGCAGGTACGCCGCGAGGACAATCCAATCTATAACGGTAAACATTCTGTGCTAGGCCTTCATCGAAGACGAAAGCACCGGAATGCCATCGTCCACGGGTGCGGGTTCCATCGGCAGTTCCGTGTACTGGATGACCTGGTTGCGGCCACCCTCCTTCGCCTTGTAGAGTGCCTGGTCGGCATAGTTCACGGCCTTCTTCATGTCGTGGAATTCGGGCGTCACGAGGAAGGCGCCGATGCTCACTGTCACGCGGAGCGGTTCCTGCTGGTGCACGTCGAACTCGAGCTTCATCACGGCATGGCGGATGCGTTCCGCAGTCTCGATCATGCCGTCCGCCGTCGTGTCGACAAGACCCACGACGAATTCCTCGCCGCCGTAACGGGCGACCACGTCAATTTCCTTGCGGATTTCGCCGCTGATGGCAGAGGCGATTCCCTTGATGACCACATCGCCAATCGGGTGACCGTAGGTGTCGTTCACGCTCTTGAAATGGTCGATGTCCATCATGAGCACGCCGATATTGTATCTCTGGCGGTCGGCGCGAATCTTTTCGGTACGCAGATTCTCGTGGAGCGTACGGTGGTTGATAAGGCCGGTAAGCCCGTCGCGCGTCGCGAGGTCCTTATCTTGTTCGGCCTGGCAGGCGCGCGCATACGCGAAGCCCGCAACCCCCGCAAACGCCTTGAGCAAGTTCATCTCGTGTTCGGAGTAGCGGTCGTTCCTGCGGCTCTCGAGGCAAATGGCAAGTTCCGCCTGTTCCGCATTCGTCTCCGTAGGCACGGGCATCACGAACAGCTGGCGGAATTCCATGTTCTTCTTTTCTTGGTTGTCGATGCGCGGGATGTAGGCGTTGAAGGCGGACTGGTTGAAAGTGCGTTCCACGGGCCTGTTGTGGTACAGCGCGAGGATGGCAAGGCCCTTGTCGGAAAGCGTAAACTTCTTGTTCACGAACTGGTCGGCGTCGATACCGTCGCAGCACACGACATGCCCCACGCGCTCCTGGTGCAGGTTGTTGTCGTTCTGGCGGTCGAGGGCGAGAATCATCATGCGGTCAAAAGGAATGTTGCCCTTCACGTATTCGAAAATCTGGCGGAACACGTCCTTCACCGTCATGTTCTTGAAGAACTGGTGCTGGTAATGGTAGAGCACGCTGAACTGCTGCTGCTCTATGTAGTTCTTTGCCGAGACGAAGCTCTTGAAGTAGAGCGTGTAAAGGGTGCTCGCGATATAGGTGAGCGCCTGAGCCGTCTGCTGGTTGAACGCGTTCGGGTAGAGCGAATCCATCACCAGGGCGCCCACGCGGTTCTTGCCGCGGTCGAGCATCGGGACCGCGACCACGGACTTGACCATCGGATTGTCGATATAGTAGAGAAGCTGCTTGCCGCCCGAAAGGTCGCCTTCGAGCAGGCGGCTCACGTCCATGCGGAAAAGCTGGCTTATGAGCCCCGTGTTCTCGGTAATCTTCACGTCGGAGGCGATGCGCACGTCGGGATTGGTGCAGGCGTAGGCGCGCATGCCCCATTCCTTCATGGAATTGAGGGGCGAAAACAGCACGAGCGAGTGCACGTTCGGGACAACGCGCTTGAGGCCTTCGAGCATGTCGCTGAAAGCCTTCTTCACGTCGGCATCAGCGCGGGCCCACACCTGGTTTACGCGCAGCGTAGAACCGGGCTCGTTGTATTCCGATGCGGAATCGTCAAAAGAGTTCTTGAGTTCGGGCGTGACGGCCGGAGAAATCCCGGTAGCCTTCACCGCGGAGCCGACAACCGGCAACGAGGCCGTCTTGCCGCCGGGAACGCGCGGCAGGTTCATGTACCCGAGTGCCGCGGCGACACCTGCAAACGGGATGAGGAACAGGAACATGCCTCCCTGGAAGGCAACTCCCAGGAGCAAGCCTGCAACAGCGAACATTATCATCGATATCTGCATCTGCATCCTCTACACTTAAAGCCGGAAAGAGCGGTAGAGCATGGCACACGCGACGCCACCAAAGACGATATGGCTTATCCAGGCAGCCAAGAATGGAGAAAGCGCGCCGTTCTCACCCATCTTCAATCCGATTCTTTCCAGAATATAATAACTAAAAACGAGCAAGAGGCCAATGCCGAATTTCTGGGAAAGGCCCCCAGAACGGCTATAACGGTGACAGAGGGCCGCCCCGATGAGCAGCACGATTAGGTTCATCCAGTGGGCGGAAAGCTTGAAATGGAGGGCAGTCTCCATCGCGCGGGTGTCTTCGCCGGAGCGCTTGAGCACTTCGATGCGCTCCCGGACCATCTTGGAATCCATCTCGTCGGGCACCTGACGCTCGTTGATGAGGTCAGCCGGACGGGTCGTGACCTTCCCGACCATCTTTTCGCGCGTAATCGGTATGACCGTCACCGTGCCGTCCTTGTTGAATATGCGCTTCATCCCGCGTTCGAACATCCAGTAGGAATTTTCCTCGTAGCTCTTCATCACGCTGTCGCGGGAGGTGCTGTCGATCGAGGTGGTATCCGGTTCCACCCACCTGACGGTCTTGGCGTCGTAGCGTTCCACGAGCCTTCCCTGTTCGCGCAGCAGAAGCACCACGTCGCGGCCCATCTTCGCCTTGCCCGAATAGAACTTGAAGAACCAACTCGCCTTCTCGCTGTCGATAAACGTGAAGTCGCTCTTTTCCTTGATGCGCGGGTTCTTCTTTTTCTGCGCGTTGGTCTCCATGATTTCGAGACGCTTGTGGTTGGCATCCGGAAGCCACAGTTCGCTCATCTCGTACGACCCGAAGGACACGAGTATGCCCAAAAAGAATATGGGGAACAAAGTCTTGAGCGGGCTCTGGCCCGAACTCTGCATGGCGCTCATCTCGAGATGCCTGGACATGTTGCCCACCGAGGCGAGCACCGCGATGAACATGGATACCGGCGTGATGAGGTAGAGCATGTACGGGATGTAGCTCACATAGTAGTCAACAGCGTCCTTCGTTTCGCGGGCAAGCCATATCTTGATGTTGCCAACGAAGTCGATGACCGCGAACATGAAGATGGCACCGATAGTCACGATGAGGAACATCTTCACAAAATTCCATATCAGGTAACGCGAGAACTTCATGCGTGACCCCTGCCGATGGAACGGAACTTGCGGCCTATGGCGCGCATGGCCCTGAAGAACTTGGAATCTCCCGTAAAGCGGTCGCGCACCATCGCGATGGTGATGAACACGCCAAACGCGCCGATGATGATATTCGAAGCCCACATGGCGAGTTCAGGAGAAATGATGAGACGGTCGGCCAGGTTTTCGCCGCCGATAAGGCAAATCCAGTAAATCACGAAGAACGCAAGACTGTAGATGATACCCGTACCGATACCGCCCTTGCGGGCCATAATCCCGAGCGGGGCGCCGATGAGCACGAATATGAAACATGCGAACGACGTGCTGAACTTCTTGTGAATTTCTACGAGATACTGGGCGGCACGCTTCTGTTCGGCCTCCATCCTACCCCACAGCCTCTCCGTATTGCGGAGCGCCGAAATTTCTTGCATGCGGATGCGCTGGAGCGACCGCCGCCCCTGGACAGAATCGAGAGGAGCTCCCCCGGCGGCATCCTTGGGAACGATACTGTCCCCGATGACCAAGTTCTTTGTGGAAATAAGGGAAGCAAGGCGCTTGTCGCGGGCAAAGGCATATGCAGTATCGTACTTCGCGCGAGCCTCGTTCACCACGTCCATCATCATCTCGACAGGCATCTCGCGGTCACTTCTGTAACTTCTGGTCCTGCGTTCCAGGCGGTCGTCCACGTTCTGCATGGCGAGGTCCTGCGAGAAGAACCTGATACGGAAATAGCTTTCCGGCTTGTCGGGGTCGACGATATGCGTCTCGCCGCTGCGCATGCGGAACATGAGGGTAGCCCCGTTGTCCACGTAATCGAGAGTCGCGCTGTCCGCATACACGACCCTGGGCGCGCCCTTCTTCTCGAGTTCATACACCTGGATGCCGTAGAGCACGCCCGATACCGGGTCGATGCGGTTCACCCAGAGCTGTACGTCGGGAAACTGCGTGATGAGGCGGCCCGCATCGATAAACACGTGCGGCTTCTTGCGGGAGACGGCGTTCATCAGTTCGACGGAGCGGTGGTTCGCCTCGGGCAGGATCCAGTTGTTGAAAAGGATCATCAGGACCGTGACCAAAAGTGCGACAAGCATCACCGGACGCATGAGCGACAAAGGTGAAACACCCGCCGCCTTCACCGCCGTGATTTCGTGGTCACCCGAAAGGCGCCCGAACGCCATGAGGCATGCGACAAGCACCGCCATCGGGATGGACAGCGAAAGCATCCATGCGAGGTTCAGCACGAATATCTCGAGAACCGTCGACGCGGGCAGCCCCTTCGAAAGCACGTTGTCCAGTATTTTCACCAAGAAATCGACGACGAACAAAAACGTTATGCCAAAAAGCGCCGCCAAAAACGGGCCAATAAGTTCTTTCAACACATAACGGACTAAAATCATTTTTCCTGTCGGTCTTTTTTTTCTACTTTAACGATGAAAAATTAGAATTAACCGAAGAAAAAAAATGAAACTTTCTCTAAAGACAGCCCTGTTCACAAGCCTTTTCCTTTCTGTCGCCATGCTGGGCGCTTGCTCCTCCAGTTCTTCCACGAGAGTCACCCACACCCAGTTCTGCAAAGACAAACTGGAAAAGGCGGAAGAACTCTTCAAGAAAGAAAAGTACGGACGCGTCATCGACAAGCTCGAAGAAATCATGAGCTACTGCGCCGGTACCGGCTACCTGGAACAGACATCCTTCCTGCTTGCCGAAAGCCACTTCAATCTGGAACAGTGGATCGAGGCCCGCGGAGAATACGGAAGCTTCGTGATGAACTTCCCCGGTTCGCCGTATGCGGAAACCGCAGAATTCAGGAAGGCTATCGCCTCGTTCAACATGGAGTTCCGCGTGAGCCGCGACGACGCGAACACGACCGTCGCCATGAAGGATTTCGAACGCTACCTTTCGAACCATCCGGATTCGCCGCTCCGCGATTCCATCAACTACTACTACGGACTTTTGATTGAACGTCTCGCCGAAAAGGAATTCCAGACGGCAAGACTCTACCTGCGCATGGACAAGCCGCAGGCGGCCGTCATCTACTTCAAGGAATTCCTCGAGACCTACAAGCAGTCCAAGCGCCGCAAAGAAGCGCTGTTCCTCACCTCGCAGGCCTATACCGAACTTGACCAGTTCGAAAGCGCTCGCGAATACCTGAACATCGCCAGGCAGGAACTCAAGGCAGACGACAAGGACGGGCAGAAGATGCTCGAAAAGACCGAAGAGAAAATCGCCAAGGCCGAAAAGAGCTTCGAGAAGCGCATAAAGAAGGATGCCGAGAAAAAGCGCGTCCAGAAAGAAGAACGCGAAATGCTGAACTAGGTTTTCCATGGGTCATGCGGGTTTCAAGCCGGTTCTTGCTCTTGTCGCACTGTTCCTCGCAACGGGCGCTTTCGCCGATGACGAGCAGAGGATAGAACACGACAGGGCAAAGCTTTCCATTTTCGGGCAGGCATCCATATCCTTCCTGAATTTCGAAGAACGCAGCTATTTCCAGGACGCCATCGACACCATCTACGCCGATTTCCGTTCGCAGGCCGTCAACGCCGAGGAATCGCTCTACGTCGCCAAGCAGAACTTCCAGAAAGTCAACTTCTGTTTCCCCATCATGGGCGGCATTCAATACCAGCTCATGGACGACCACTTTTTGAGTGCGGGCATCGGATTCATCTACGACAACGAATCCGTGGTGCTCACCGACCGCAAAAACAAGGCGCACAACTACAGTTACACCATTCAGGGCGTCCCGATGTTCCTCGAATACAGGCTCGCGATTCCCAAGAACCTGATCACCCTTTCGAACGGGGGCCTCTTCAGCATCGCAGTCCGCTGGTATTGGACACTCCCCGGCACCGAAATCTACACCACGTGGGGCAAGCTCGAAGCCGAGAACAAGCCCTGGGGAGCGGGATTCGGGGTAAGCCTCGGTTACCTGATTGCAAGCTGGAACGGCATCAACATCTACGGCGACATCGGATACAGTTCCATCTCCGTGGAATCGAAGGAAAGTTTCGCCGACATCGTTCCCGACGGACCGACCGAGAAGGCGAAGTGGAATATCGGCGGCTTGCAGCTGCAGGTGCGCGCTAGCTTCGGAATCATAAACAAGAAAATGACCCTGGGCGACACGACCGCGACGCAGTCCAAGACGCTCCAGCCGAAGGACGTCAAGGACACGACCGCCAAATCCGGACCCACGGATGCAACCCAGGGCGGCACCGCGGCCGAAAGCAAGACTGACGGAAGCGAACCTCCCGCAACAAAAACGAACGCGGAAGGAAATCCGCCCGCAGAACAAACTGGCGCAGACGGAGCGAAGGCAACCGAGCCGAAGGCTTCTGAACCGGCGGCCAAGCCGAACGCAAGCGAAGAAAAAACGGCAGAGAAAAAGGCGGGGCAATGAGTTTCTGGCCAGGGGAAAAACTGCGGTACGCCGAGACGCATTTCAAGTTCAGGCTCCCCTGGTCGCTTTTGTACAGGCCCTGGCCCGAAATCATTTTCGACATGCCCTTCCAGGCGGTTCCCGGAACGGAACCCGCATTGTGGATCGTGGTGCGTGACGCGGACAGGTTCCCGACGCTCATCGAGAAAGTGGAAGTCGAAATCAAGGGCAAATCGCCGGATGCCGAAACCTTACCTGCAAAGACTATCGACCTGCAAATCCGCGCCACGGAACAAGTCGTTTTTTACCCCGTAAAGCTCGGGACGCTCACCGCCGGCAAATACGAAATCCGCTGCAAGGCGACCGCACGCCGCATCGATCCCGCAACGGGGAATATTACAGACAAAGTAAAGATATTTGATCGCTGGAACCTTCCCGGCTTAAAGCCAGCACCGCTCAAACTGCACGTGCTTGCGGAAATGCCCCCGAAGGCGCCGGGGTATGCGGCAGGCGAGATGCACTGCCATACCCAGTATTCACGCGACCATGTGGAATTCGGGGCCACGCCTGCCGTATTGCAACAGGCGGCCGCATCGGTCGGTCTCGACTTCGCCTGTTGCACCGACCACGCCTACGACTTCGCGTTCACCGACGAGGACTACACCAAGGAGGCGCGGTCCCCGGCGCCGAGGTTCCAGGCCCTGCGCGACGAGATTGCGGCCCTCCCGCAAGGAGAAGGCAATCCGCTCCTGCTCGCAGGCGAAGAAGTATCCGCCGGAAATTCCAAGGGCGAGAACGTGCACGTCACCGTGTTCGCCCCAGAAAGCTACCTCCCCGGACTCGGGGACTGCGGGCGGTACTGGCTCGAGAACAAGCCCACGCGGAGCATCGCCCAGATTCTGCAAGACACCACCGCACACTGCTTTGCGGCACATCCCTTCCAGCAAATGGGAATCGTCGAAAAGTTCGTGTTCCGGCGCGGGTACTGGACCGCCAAGGACCTGCACTGCGACAAACCGCATTCCATCCGCGGGCTGCAGTTCTGGAACGGCGTGCGCGACGAAGGCTTCAAACTCGGGCGCGAATTCTGGATACAGGAACTCGGCAAGGGGAACTACCTTTTGCCTATCGGCGGCAACGACGCGCATGGCGACCTGAACGACACGACCGCGGTCTCGACCCCGCTCTTCTCACTCAAGCATTCGCGCGACCACGTGTTCGGGAAAGTGCGCACCGTGGTGTGCCTCCCACGTCATGCCGAAGGCGAGCGCAGCGAGACAAGTGTTTCCACAAGACATCAATTAGACTCTCTTGCCCCTACGGGGCTGCGGAGTGACATGGTGGCCTCGGAACCGCGAAATGGCGTGGTTGCCTCCGGACTCCAGGGTGACAAGAGCACTGCCATCACGCAAGAAATGCTGAACGAAGCGTTCGCGGGCGACAACTGCTACATCACCGACGGCCCCGCGCTGTGGTGGGAACACGCCGAAGTCCACGGCGTAAAGAGCGTCGTATTCCATGCCCGCAACACCAAGGATTTTGGAGAAGGCTTCCGCTACATCCGCATCTTCGGCCGGCGCTACCAGAGCAACGGCAAGCTCACGAAAGAAGAGGAAGTCTGCAAGGAAAGCCTGGTCGCCGCACCCGCGTCGGCAGACATCGCCGTCTACACGGACAATTTCGCCTACCTGCGCGCCGAATGCGAATCGGCCACGGGCCATTTCGCCCTGACATCCGCCGCAACTTTTGAAAGGGGGTAACATGCCGCGCCTCATGTCCCCCATGATTCGGAGAAGACCCATGCCGCCCCTATGCGACGACGAGCAGCGCCCGCCCGAGCCACCCGTACCCGACCAGGAACCGCCCGCCTTCGAAGAACCCGAAGAATCGACGCTCATCGCCATCGGCACTTACAGACAAATTCGCGACTACAGCCTGGTGCTCCTATCACAAGGAATCGTCCACCAGTTCCAGCGTTCCGAGGAAGGACCTTTCGAAATTTTCGTCTCGCCCGAATTCGAGACGCGCGCCAGCGAACAGATTGAGCTCTACCGCAGGGAAAACCCGCCCAAGGAAGAAAACCCACCGCTCCCCTTGAGCCTGAGCCTCCAACCCGTATGGGTTCTACTGGTACCCGTGGTCTGCACCGTCCTCGACTTCGGGAACTTCGTCGACCGCATGCATTTCGCCGGACTCTCAGATGCCTCCAAGGTTCTGCACGGCCAGTGGTGGCGCACCATCACCGCGCTCACGTTGCACGGCGACGCCCGCCACATCGCGTCGAACCTGCTCAGCGGCTACATCGTGCTGAACCTCATGTCGTACAGGCTCCCGCTTGCACGCATGGCGCCCTTCCTCGCCGTAGCAAGCGCCATCGCGAACTTCTTCGTCGCGCTTACCGTCCAGAGCGACTACCGCGCCCTCGGATTCTCGACCTTCGTGTTCGCCGCCATCGGGGCCCTCGCCGTCATCGAATTCCGGCTCATGCCTCGGGAAACCCACGGGATGCTCCGTCGCTTCGCACCCCTGTGCGGCGCGGCCTCGCTCGCCGTATTCCTCGGGCTCGGCGAAAACGCCGACATCCTCGGCCACGCCTACGGCTTCATCGCGGGCGCAGTCTGCGGGCTTATCCCACAAAAAAAGACGCTCCGCTGGGGAACGCCTACCACGCTTGCCGACCTCGTGTGGGTCGCCATCTATTTCGCCATATTCATCGTAGGCTGGCACGCCGCGCTTTCCTAACCGGTGCAGGGCCTGAGACACGGTCCATGCGCAACACCTCTCCCGCATACGACAAAACCCCCGGCTTGTACCGGGGGTCGTGCTTTAAATTCTCAATTTGCGTTAGAAGCTAGCGAGGAACTTCTTGGCCCTGTCGGCGTACGGCTGGGTATCGCCGTAGACTTCGACGAGACGTTCAGCGACGCTCTTCGCCTTGTTCTTGGAGCCGAGTTCGTTGTGCAGCAGCACGAGCTTCCACATGGCATCCGGGACAATCGGGGTTTCATCTTGCGGTTCTTCCTTCTGGAAGCGGTCTTCCTTGTCGCCCGTACGCTTGCCGAATTCCTTCACGAAGTCTTCGAGAAGCTTGGCAGCAGCGGAATAGTCGCCCTTTTGCATCTTGGCAGAAGCAAGGCCATGGATGGCGGCAGAACGGACCAGCGCCACGGAACCGGCGTTGTCGATGGACTTCTGGAACAGCGCGATAGCGCCATCGTAGTCAGCCTTTTCGAACTTGATGTTACCAGCGAACAGGGCGGCCTTCGCGAGGGCAAGACCATTCAGCTTACCGGAATTGATCTTCGCCTCGAATTCGTTGAGGGCGTTGTCCTTGTCGTTGACATAGAGATAAGTAAGACCCGTACCGAGGAGTTCAGCCTGTTCTACGGCAGCAGCCTTGCGGCTATCCTTGAACTGGACGACGCCGGCGACAACAACAAGAATAACGGCGAGGGCCACGAGGACCTTGGAACCGTGTTGGACAAAAAACTCCTTGATTTCGGAATTGCTCTGATTAGATTCGTTAGCCATTTTAGACTTCCATGTTAAAATTTCGTGAACCAAACATAGAAAAAACGAAGGACTTTGCCAACCGAACGCTCTTTTATCTTGACAAAAACGACCTGTATTGCTATTTTTGACCCCGCTATGCCACTCTAGCTCAGCTGGTAGAGCAGCTGATTCGTAATCAGCAGGTCGGCAGTTCAAATCTGCTGGGTGGCTCGAAGCCCCGGTTCCACAAGGAATCGGGGTTTTTCTTTTTTGGTCCATCCGTCGGCGGCCTTAAACAGCCCGTCAGATTCCCCCTATCCAAGGGCACTCATTTTTACTATATTTGGCGCCCTATGAATCCGAACGGCGCAATCATTGTACAGAGCAACCTCGAAATCATGGTCGAGGTTGATTCCCCCTCCTACGAAGCAGCTCGCGACGCAATCGCCCCCTTCACCGAACTGGTAAAGAGCCCCGAGCACCTGCATACATACAAGATATCGCACCTGAGCCTCTGGAACGCGGCAGCAACCGGCCTGCGCGCTCCCGAAGTGCTGGAACGCCTGGAAAGCCAGAGCCGTTACCCCATCCCGCAGACGGTCATCACCGAAATCGAGGACTACATGGCCCGCTACGGCCTGCTGCGCCTCAAGAAGGATGGCGACCTCCTGATCATGGAATCCGACGACAAGTACATGTTCACGGAAATCTGCAAGCTCAAGGATGTCGAGCCGTTCGTTTTGGAACTTAAGGACGACCTGCACGCCATCATGGACCCGGAACGCCGCGGTCACCTGAAGATGGTACTCACGAACGCCGGATTCCCCGTCGAAGACCTCGCGGGCTACACCGTGGGCGACCCGCTGCCCATCCACCTGCGCGAGACGACGCTCTCCGGCAAGAAGTTCGCACTCCGCGACTACCAGAGAGAAGCGGCACAGGTATTCTACGCGAGCGGTTCCGAAAAGGGCGGCTCGGGCGTCATCGTGCTCCCCTGCGGCTCGGGTAAGACCGTCATCGGACTTGCGACCATGTCCCTCGTCCAGACCAAGACGCTCATCCTTACGCCGAACATTTCGGCATCCCGCCAGTGGATTCGCGAAATCTGCGACAAGACCGACCTCACCATCGACCAGGTGAAGGAATACTCCGGCGAAGTCAAGGAAATCGGCCCGGTGACCGTCGCGACCTACCAGATCCTCACGCAGAGGAAGCGCGTGAAGAACGCCGAAAACGAGAAGCCCGAGACATCGCTCGACGAATTTACCGACGAAGAAGTCAAGAAGGAACTCGCGAACTTCCCGCTGTTCAGCCAGGAGAAGTGGGGCCTCATGATTTACGACGAAGTGCACCTGCTTCCCGCCCCCGTTTTCCGCCTGAGTACCGAAATGCAGGCCACCCGCCGCTTGGGCCTTACGGCAACGCTCGTGCGCGAAGACCACAAGGAAACTGAAGTATTCAGCCTTATCGGCCCCAAGAAGTACGACATCCCGTGGCGCATCCTCGAAGCCCAGGGCTGGATCGCGACTGCGGACTGTAACGAGATTCGCATCCCGATGGAAGCGGAACTCAAGATGAAGTACGCCCTCGCGCCTATCCGCGAGAAGATCACGCTCGCGAGCACGAACCCCGAAAAGACAGACATCGTGGAACGCCTGCTCAAGTACTACGACAAGCCCGACGACCGCGTGCTCATCATCGGCCAGTACATCGACCAGCTCGAAGCGCTCTCGAAGGAACTCGACATCCCGCTCATCACGGGCAAGACCCCGAACAAGGAACGCGAAAAGCTTTACGGCGCCTTCCGCAACGGAAGCCTCAAGAACCTCATGGTTTCGAAGGTCGGCAACTTCGCCATCGACCTTCCCGACGCGAACGTGCTCATCCAGATTTCCGGAACCTTCGGAAGCCGCCAGGAAGAAGCCCAGCGTCTCGGCCGCGTATTGCGCCCCAAGAGCGACGGCGGTGCCGCGCACTTCTACAGCATCGTGACGCAGGATTCCAAGGAACAGGAATTCGCCATGAACCGTCAGCTGTTCCTCACCGAACAGGGATACGCCTACAAGATCATCAAGCGCGGGGACTGGGATATTCTCGCCCGCACTCCTGAAGAACTCGCTGCCCGCCAATAAGCGTCGCATAGCTTCGTACTCGGACTCTCGCTGTACTACTTGTACAGCTTCGGTCCTGCGGCCTCGCTCTGCTCGCTTATAATTTTTTCGTCGCATAGCGTCGTTGCAAAAATTCAATCAAATAAAAAAAGTCCCGACTTTTGATCGGGACCTTTTCATTTTTTAAAGTTCGTTATTCTCTATATCGATCGCGTTATTTAACAGAAATCCCGAAAGCTTCTGCTTTCGGGACTTTCTTTTCCGATTATAGGAGTACGGATTTCTTTAGGCCTTCGTATTCACGGACTTGTCGATATTGAAACCGAGTTCATCGCAGTATTCAGCATCGCAAGCGTCGCTGGCATCAAGCAAACTAGCCTGGTGCTTGAGTTCAACGACTTCCATCTTCGGAGCCTGATATTCTTTCTTCATCATTTTATTTTCCCCCAATAATTACTTCTGGATGGTCTTCTTGCCGACAAACATGCCCTTGTTTTCGGGCTTTCCGTTGAGCTTACGGCCCTTCAGGTCGAACCAATTATTGACCTTCGTGATTTCGCCCGTAGCCATGTTCCAGCGAGCAATGCCGGTCGTGCCGTTGTCGCTATCAATAAGAAACACATCGATGCTCTTGGGCAGTTCGACGGCGTCTTCATTAGCAGACTTGCCGAGCTTGCGGGAACTTTTCTTGCTGTCAGCATCGCCGGCACCGATATACTTCAGGTAAGCGCGCAGGGGCGGAACATAGGCGCCGGAACCGACCTTGACGAACTGGCCCGAAGTAACCTTGCCCTTGTCCTTGGCGGCATAGCCATAGACCTTGCCCAGGTCCGCGTCACCGGCTTCCCAGCGGGTAAAGTTATACACGCCTTCAAAGGACCAATCATTGGTATTGGTCTTCTGGTTGTAAAGCCAATAACTCATAACAGCATGCTGAGATCCAGACAGCCTTCCTTTAGCCTTGAATTCGAGCGTATAGATATCTTGGCACTTCTTGTTTTCGGTGTCATTCATCATCAACACGGGGCGATTGGCGCTGACTTCCGAAATAACATGAGCCTCAGCATACCACTTGCCATTGTCATCCGTGGTGAAATTGAAAATATCATACAGCTTCAAGCAATCATTCTTCTCCAGCGTAAATGCAACCGGAAGAACGACCGTCGAATGGGAAGCCACAGGAGTATTGCGGTTTACGTAGATATCGTAACCGGAGATATCGCCGGCGCATTCTACTGTTGCGTCAGAGATGTAGACCTTGGAGGTATCATCATCACTGTAGGAACTCAAATCCAGAAATTTCGAGTCCTTAACAAGACGTCCGCCCGGGAAATCACACACTTGTGCGCTGGCAAAAGAAACCAGGCTAGAGATAAGAATCATTTTGAGTGCAGTAACAGCTCTCACAGTTCCTCCTTTTTTAGAGCGCTCGGAATTTAGCAAAAGAGAACCCCTGCGACAACATTTTTTTTTATTACAAAAAATTAAAGTCTCCCCGTTCAGGAGAGACTTTATTCGTTATTGTTTCTTTTATATTATTTTAAAATGACGATTTACTTTTCCACAACGATAAGTTCCGGATCACCGCGCCCCGGAAGCGGTTTGAAGATTTTGACATTCGTCTGAATCGCCGCTCCACCAAAGGCTTTCATCTCGCAAGTGAACAGGTAATTCATTCCCGCCACAACCTGCGTCGAGACGCTGAGTGGAGTCAGATTCAAGTAAGCGTAGTCCTTGGTCGCGGCAACGAACACGGCGGAATCTTCCGCGGTAAGCGGGCGCTGTTCAGAATAGCCGCCCATGAGCATCTCGTCGGTCTTGCCCGCGGCAAGATTCGCAAGGAACGTTTCCACTTCTACCTTCGCGATGGAATCGCCATCTTCCCTTGTCATACGCTTGTTGGAAACACCCATCGCAAGCGTCACGTTCGCATTGGGTTCAAGCGTCTTGAGTTCGGCAGCAGAAGCCTTGCGGCCGCCGCTACCGTAGGTGCAAAACGGCACCACCACCTTGCCCGACAAATCGTTCGAATCGAGGAAAGAATAAATCGGCGGAGCGAAACTCCCGAACATGATCGGATAGCCCAGATACACAGTATCGTACTTGGCGAGGTCCAGTTTCGCATTCTCGAGCGCGGGCCATTGCTTGCTTTCACGCTGCGCACCTACCATAGCAATAGTGCTGTCGTAAGTGGAAGGATACGGTGTCACCAGCTTGAGTTCGATTTCGTCGGCATTCACCGCCTGCTTCATGACCCCGGCAAGTTTCTTCGTCGTTCCCGTCTGCGAGAAGTAGACGACAACCGACTTGCTCGCCGCAGGTTGCGCGGCAGTTTCCGCAGCGGGCTGCGCCTTGGATTGCGCCTTCTCTTCGGCTCGGTCATTGCACGCGACAAACATCGCAGACACGGCAACGGCAGATATCATTACGGCCAGTTTCGACCTACAAATCATAGCGACCTCCTATATAGACTTCTGCTCGCCGCGAGCACGCGGCACCAGCAAGCGGATCAAAGTCACGACTGTAGCCCCGATAAGGCACATGAACATGTCCGTCTGCGTATCCCAAATGTAGCCCTGCGTTCCCAGGAAGGCTTCCGTATCTGTCGGGTTGCCCAAAGAAGCCATCCATTCGATAATTTCGTAAAGCGCGGAAATAGCCTCGGCGACGCACACCGCAATGAACCCCGTCCATCCGTTGGTCTTGAGCGGAGTTTTCCGGCGCAGAAGTTCAATCATCACGAGCGCGGGCGTAACGCCCTGCATAAAGTGCCCGATCTTGTCGTAATTGTTGCGCGTCCAGCCGAACCAGTCTTCCATCCAGAAGCCGAGCGGGACCTTCGCATATGAATAATGCGCCCCCACCAGGAGGACCACCATATGGAGCGCCATCACCACGTAGAGGAAGGTCGGCATCCGGAATTTGTTGTACGTGAACACGAGGACAAGGAGCCCCGCAATCGCGGGTGAAGCCTCGAGAACCCAGGTAAGATATGTATCGACGACCCCGATGACAGACCAGACCGTAGTCAGGAGCACGAGAGCCAGTAGAATTAGATGTGATTTTTGGATATTCTTCATACCTATAAAATAAATAAAAAATGTCTTTTTAGAGTTGCCGTTTATTATATATATTGAATATCAGGAGTATCGGGTTTAACAGGAGCAATAAATGAAAAACAGTCATTATTTTGCAAATGTCGCGCTTGGTGCCGCACTCATCGGCACGGGTATCACAGACGCCTTCGCCGCAGAGCCGACCATCAGGGAACTCGCAAAGGAACGAGGCCGCTTCATCGGCACCATTTTAAACAGCGAATGGTTCAATGACGCAATTGAACCGGAATTCGAAGAAATTCACAAGACTCAGTTTAACGTGGTCGTCGCCGAGAACGAGATGAAGTTCGACGCCACCGAACCGGCCGAAAACGAGTTCAACTTTGTTAAGGGCGACAAGATGGTCAAGTACGCACAGGAAAACAAAATCCGCGTGCGCGGCCACGCCCTCGCCTGGCACAGCCAGGTCGCCGGATGGGTCAGCAGCAATTATGGCGGGCAAAAAGAAAAGCTGCTCGCGGTGCTCAAGAACCACATCGAGAAGGTGGTCGGACATTACAAGGGCCAGGTCGCCGAATGGGACGTGGTGAACGAGGCCATCAACGATGACTACAACGCCGGTTGGCGCAGCAATGGTTCCGTATGGTACGAAGGCATCGGTGCTGAATTTTTGGATTCCGCTTTCGTATGGGCCCACAAGGCCGACCCGGATGCCGAACTCTGCTACAACGACTACTCCCTCGAATGGGGCCTGCGCGAAGGTTCCAAGGCGAGCTTCGTCGTGGAGCAGGTGAAGCGCTGGAAGGCAAACGGCATTCCCATTACCTGCGTAGGCACGCAAACGCATATCGAAATCGCGCACGAGACGACCCCGCAGAACGTACGCGCGCTCGCGAAGGCGCTCGCGGAACTCGACGTGACGCTGAACATCACCGAACTCGACATCGGGTTCCCGAAGGGAGAAGCGGGCAAACTCACCGCCGCAGATTATGCGAAGCAAGGGCATCTGTACCGCCAGTTCATGGACGTGTTCCTCGAAGAACCGAACATGGGCGAATTCGTCATCTGGGGCCTGACCGATGCTCACAGCTGGCTCGACGAGCAGCAGGGCAAAACGGAAGCACTCCTCTACGACAAGCAATACAAGCCGAAGCCCGCTTATGACAGCGTCATGGCGAGCCTCTTGGCGCACCCGGCAGAAAGCGTAGTCTCCCCGTATGACAGCAAGATATTCATCGACCCGCCGGACTCCACCGAAACGGATTCGACAATCGCGATCAAGGCAATCGCAAGCCCGGCCAGCCTTTCCATGCACATTTCCGGCCGCACGCTGTTTATCGCCGGCGCGAATTCCGCGAAGGTCGAGGTATTCGACATGCAGGGCCGCCCGGTATTCAGCGGAAAGAGCGAAAAGGGCTCTGTCGAACTGAAAGGAATCGCAGAAGGAATCTACATGGTACGAGTCCGCGACGGATCTTCGAGCCTCGTCAAGCGGATAGCAATAAAATAGCCCGTAACTATTTGCGGGAAAAGAATATTTATGGAAAAAATCGGATCGCGAGTCCATCTCGCGGCTCTTTTTTTCACATAAAAAAGGCCCTCCCGATTTTCGGAAGGTACCTTGGAGAGAAACTATTGAACAGTCTTACTTGTACATGTAGCTTACGCCGTTGGGGAACTTGAATTCCTTCATGCCGTTTGTCTGCACCTGGCTCACGGACTTCACTTCGCCACCGTAAATAACGTATTTACCTTGGTAAGTAGGCTTGAAAGCGGCCTTGTCGCTGCCGTAGTAGGTGTTGGTGTTGTAGGACACTTCAGCGCATCCAGGAACGTCCATCGTGTAATTACCGAATGCGAGGAGAACGCCACCAGTAATCGTAAATCCGTCATCGGTATCGACGAGTCCGCCGGCAAAGTTGTAGGCGCCGCAGTTGTTGCCGCCCTGCTGGCCGCCCATACCGGGCATGCCCCAGCCACCCATGCCGCCCATGCCGCTGTTTTCGTAGCTCTGACCGGTGATTTCAACAATCACCACGCCGCCAGTCATTTTTCCAGTACCGTTGGCATCTAACCCGTCAACCATGTTGCCCTTTATGCTGATGTAGTGGTAGCCACCGCTAATGACGATATTGCCACTGCTTTCACTGAACATGGCCATGGAACTGTTGGGGTTCTTGGGACCGCCTGCAGCGTTCCAGCCATCGTTGGTCGCAAACACGGAGGTCACACCGCCTTCAGCGAAA
>NZ_JAFZKX010000014.1 GCF_017551775.1 Fibrobacter sp.
AAGCTCTTCACCGCTCTCGCCGACAACAAGGTGAACGTCCGCATCATCGACCAGGGTTCTTCGCAGATCAACATCATCACCGGTGTTGACGAAGCCGATACCGAGAAGGCCATCAAGGCCATCTACGGCGCCTTCGTGAAGTAATCTGCACTGTCATCCTGGAGGCCCAACGGGCCGATAGGATCCAAGAACATTATCGCCCCCGACCTATCGGCCGGGGGTAATTTTTTTACTAGAAAACCTCTTACCGCTTCTTCACGGTCCTGACGGCGGGGCTGAGCTTCTGTTCGCTTGTGCCGAGGTATCGGCCTTGCATGTCGAACACGCGGTAATCACCCTTCAAGACGGGCATGCTCGCGCGCCTTGAAATGGCCGTGGTGCCGGTAGTGTCTGCCGTTTCGGTGATGTTGAAGTAGTCAATTTGAAAATAGTTGATGGAACTCTGCCCCTTATACCCTTCCACAAGCGCCATGACATCGGTTATCTTGCCCAGCTTGAGGTCGAGTTCTTCCCATTTTTTGAAGTGGGCGGTAATGTCGATGTGGCCGCTGTCGCGTACGGTGCGGCGAATGCTGAAATACTGCTTGAACGAGGTGTTGCCCTGGACGCCCAAGTAGTTGTTGGCGGTGTTCTGCCAGATGTCGTAGGTGTCGCCATCGACGGTGAATTCGCCGAGCCTGGTTCCGAAAGTGGATGTGTCGGCTGTATCTCTGATTATCCAGTAGTCTATGATATAAAATTCGGTTTTCGGCTCGGTGGTATTGCCTTGGATGCCAACCAGAAAATAGGGGGTGCCGAAGCCGCCGCCTTTTGTGCGAAACTTGTAGTCCGCCGCAAAGTTGCCATGCTGGTCGAAGGTCTTTGGCTCGTCGAACTTGGGACCAAAGCGCACGATAGCGTCCGCGGCCTTGGAGTAAACTAAGTAGCTTCCATCATCGTAGCACTCCAAATAAGCATTGTAGCCATCGCGCCAGACTTCGTAACTGTAGTTTGTACCGTCTATCGTGCCGGAGGCGTAGTTTTCGCCCTCCGCGGGCCATGCGTTAGGGCACCTATCCGCATAGACAGTCGTAGCCAAGCCCATGGTGAGGGCGATTCCTAAACCCACTATATTCTTCTTCATATTGTTAATATAAGTTATTTTGTAGCCCAGCGGGCGTTAATTCTGCTCAACCTTCGCTCCGTTCGCCTTGAACATACTTTTTTCTACTTTTAAAACATCATGCGTGCCTCTTTTGCCTTACTCGCTGTTCTTTTCGCCGTCCTTTTCACGGCATGTTCCGAATCTTTTACCGATTCTCGCGACGGTAATACATATAACATAATTCAAATCGGTTCGCAGACATGGATGGCCGAGAACCTGGATTTCGAAACTGAGGGCAGCGTGTGCCCAGAGGGCGACGCTCGCAAGTGTTCCGAATACGGGCGGCTCTACACCTGGACGGATGCGCAGAAAGTATGCCCCGAAGGCTGGCGGTTGCCCGACAGTACGGATTTCGCGACACTCGTAGCAAGCGCCGGTGGCGCAGAGGTTGCTGGCCAATCGCTCAAGTCAACGAGTGGCTGGTTCAAGAAGGGGAACGGTTCCGATGCGCTCGGCTTCAATGCTTTCCCTGCGGGCTATCGCGGCGCGGTCTATAAAAATGAGGAAGGCGGAATGGAGGGCGGCAAGTACGACGGCATCGGCGGCTACGCCTACTTCTGGAGCGCGACTGCCGCTCCGGATGATTTCGCCTACTACCTGTTCCTCGATTTCAGCAGCAAATCCGCGAGCGTGAACGCATTCCCCAAGGGCGACTTCCGTTCGGTGCGCTGCGTTTCGGCTGCGCAGTAATGGCTCCGCGATAGACTTTTTTGTATATTGGGTGGTACAGCCGGGAGTTCCGGCACCGTATTATAAGACTGCATGTCCGCGTTTGCGCGGCGGCGGTCTTTTTTTATGCGGCGATGCACCTCCGGGCGGCAAGTCCCGGAATACAAGGAGTAAAAAATGAACGAAATCGAGATGGTGGGTATGAGGACCCTCGGAAACACGAAGCTGCTGACAGAATCGCGGGCGCGCATTGGCGTGTTCGCGTCGCGTGACACGGACCCTGCAATCGACATTATTCGTGAGCAGTGGGCGATGCAGAAGGGAAAACAGCGGAAGTGCATCGTGGGTACATTCCACTCCAAGGCGGAATGCGAGATTCTTTACTTTGTCCTGAGTCGCGGCGGTTCAGCCGTCTGGTTCCTCGGATGCGCCCTTCCCGAAAGACTGCCCCATTTTTTCAAGGAGGCGGTGCGAAAAAAGCAGCTGCTTGTCGTCAGTTGCTTCAATTGCGAACACCACAGCTATGCGACGGCGCGTTACTGCCGCCACCTTGCCGATATGGCATCGAACAGTCTTGTGTTCTGGTCCAAGAAAGAGGGCAGCTCGCTGCAACCCATATACGAGCGGGCCATAGCCAGCGGCAAGCGCGTGGAATGCTTCTAGCGTGAGTTTGAAACTGGCGTCATTCTGAGAATGGTTGTAATTTTCTTCATTACTTCATTCTCTCCAGTTTCAAAATTTCGTTATAACGTTCTCGACCCGTAGCAACTTCGTTCGGATATTCTTTTGTGCGACCTACGGCTACAGGCAAAAATTGTCCAACAAAAACACGGTCAATTTTATCATCGAAAAAAATACGTTTCATTGTATTATGAAGTTGAGCCTCAAAAAGCTTCCATTTCAAATCAGACTCAGCCCTCACGTCATTTACAAGAGTTATTCCTAATGAAACGTAGATTTCATACGGCAATAATTCTTCATAACTCATTTGCGGGTTCTCATAGAAAGCGGTCCACTGGTTTTGTATTGCTTGAGCCAAGTAACGATATGCCGCCCTTTTTTCAGGACTGTCGGGAATTTTTGCATCAATCAAAGAATCTAAGTCGTCTCTTACGCCGTTTCCGTCCTTATCAATCCCAAGAATCTTGATTCTCTCA
>NZ_JAFZKX010000015.1 GCF_017551775.1 Fibrobacter sp.
AGGTCGGAGGGCTTTTCGGTGCGGACCTGCACGCCCGGCATCACGTTCATCACGGGAGTCGTACCGGCAGGTGTTGCCGTAAACGTAGAACCGATACCGCCGACGGCGATGCCCGTGGTGGAGGGCGTCGTGGAAAGCGGGGTGTACCACGGCTGGATAAATTCCACGGCGAGGCCCGGTGTCATGAGTTTCTGGACGGAACCGGCCTGTTTTGCGCCGGCGAGATAATCTTTGATGCTCATAGTGTAATCCATGATGAGGGTTTAATTTTCGTGGTAAAAGTTACAAATTATGAGAGGAAAGGGCTCGCCGAAAAACAAAAAAGTGTTTACAAAACGGAACTCGGACGAAAAAAGTATTATCTTTAGGGCATGAACAAACTTATGTCTTATCTCATTCTTGGCCTGCTTGTCATCGTGGCGTTCGCGCTTCTCAAGACGTTCGTCATTCCGCCCGAGATTACGGTCAAGGAATGGTTCGTGTATTTGACTGCGGCGGTGACCGTACTGGCTGTCGTTGTTCCCTGCGTTATTTATTATTTGCGTACGCCTCCCGGAATTGACCATAAATAATCCGGTGAATCGTTTCCGCTTTCTTTTGCCGTTCGTCTAAAAAATTATATTTGGCCGCATGTTGAAAATCGGAGTGATGGCTTCCGGTGGTGGAAGCAATTTTAAAGCTATTATTGAACGTATTGGTGAGGGTGACCTCGAAGCTCAGTGCAAGTTCCTGATTACGAACAACGGAACGTGCGGTGCGGTTTCGCTTGCTGGGGAATACGGCATACCTGTATATCATATTTCTGGAAAGACTCATCCGGAGCGTGCGGACTACGAAGCCGCGCTTCTGGAAGTTCTCGACCGTTACGATGTGGACCTGTTGATTCTGGCGGGCTACATGAAGGCTTTGCCTCCGTGCATGATTGCGCGTATGCCCGATCGCATCCTGAACATCCATCCGTCGCTCTTGCCCAAGTTCGGCGGGAAGGGATTCTGGGGAATCCACGTGCACGAGGCTGTCCTGGCCGCACACGAGAAGGAATCTGGCCCGACGGTGCACCTGGTGAGCGAGGAAATTGACAAGGGTCGCATTCTTGCGCAGGTGAAGGTGCCCGTGCTGGAAGGCGATACGCCCGAAGTGCTTGCCGCCCGTGTGCTCGAACAGGAACACAACCTGTATTGGAAGACCATCCGCGACTATGCCGCGACGTTGGGACTGTCCTAAAGCATTATGAAGTTCAAACTGCCCGAATTTCTGGAAGATGTCTCCACGCCGATTGAAGGCGAGGTTGCCATGCGGAAGTTTGCCTGCGATATCGCGGGTTCGGGCTGTTCGCGCTCGTTAGACCTCTTCGCCGCAGAAGAAGCCCCGCGTGCCGATATCCTGGTGGGAATTGACGAGGTGGGGCGTGGCCCGCTTGCCGGCCCCGTGGTGGCATGTGCCGCCGTGCTCAAGGCCCCAGATATCATGCCTGCCCTGAACGATTCGAAGAAGCTTTCGCGAAAAAAGCGCGAGGCGATGTTCGACGACGTGAAGGATGCGTGCGCCTGCTATGCGATTGCAAGCGCTTCTGTCGAAGAAATCGACAAGATGAATATTCTGGAGGCGGATTTTTTGGCGATGCGCCGCGCCCTGCAGGCGCTGGGCTTGCCGGGAATATCCGAATCCGCGCCCGAGATTCCGGTGGAAGTGAAGGGAAGTTTTGCCGAAGTTGCCGGCAAGCCGGTCCCCCGTGTGTTCATCGCGGTCGACGGCAACCTGAAGATTCGCAACGTCCCTGCCGAAATGCAGATGCCCGTGGTGAAGGGGGACGGGCGCATCGCGAGCATTTCGGCTGCCTCCATCCTGGCGAAGGTTTTCCGTGACCGCTATATGGACAAGCTTGCCGAAACCTATCCGGCATATGGTTTCGAGAAAAATGCGGGCTACGGTTCGAAGACTCATCTCGACGCCATTCGTAAATTCGGGTTTACACCGGAGCATCGCAGAAGTTTCCACGTCAAGGAACTGGACTGCGCATGCAGTGACAATTAGGGCCGTTTTTAGGTTCTTAAGTTGGTCTTAAAAAAATCTTTTTGCTACATTGGGTTCGGGGTGGTTGTTCCCGCCCGAAGTTTTATTTGAGGAGGTTCCTTTGAACAATTCTATACCTCTTGTACAGATGGTACTTCAGTCCGATATCGCGACGATTGTAGTGCTGTGCATATTGGCTATCATGTCTCTCGGTTCCTGGGGCATTATCATCGTGAAGTTCTTCACCTACCGCAGGAGCAAGCACGCCAACGCTGAATTCTTCCGCAAGTTCAGCACGGTGACCCAGTTCGTGCAGCTGCAGGGCCTTTGCGAGACCGCCGAGGACAGTGCGCTGCGCCGCCTGACGGCCGAAGTGCTGAAAGAGGCCTCCAAATTCAGTAATTTCGTGAGTTACGACTCCATCCAGCACCGTGCATCGCTCCTGGAAGACACCATCCAGCGTTCCATCGAAGGCCTGCGCCTTACCGAAGACCGCTACCTGAGCTTCCTCGCTACGAGTTCGAACCTGGCCCCGTTCTTCGGTCTCTTGGGTACGGTGTGGGGCATCATGATCGCATTCTTCCAGATCGGCCAGCACGGTTCCGCCGACCTTAGCGTCGTCGCCCCGGGTATCGCTATGGCCTTGATTACCACGGTGGGCGGCCTTGTGGTCGCTATCCCGGCATCTGCGGGCTATAACTATTTCACCAGCTGCAACGGCCAGAACGAAATCTCTTACTTCAACTTCGGTTCCCAGGTGTTGAGCCTGTTCAAGCGCGGCGACTTGCTCGCCCTCGAAGAAGTTGCCGGCTAGGAGGCTTAGGTGAAGCGTAGCCGCGGAAAAGAACTCAAGCAGGAGATGAACCTCACGAACATGATTGATATCGTGTTCTCGATTCTCATCGTGTTCATCATCTCTGCGCCGCTCATGAGTCAGGGCGTGAAGGTCGACCTGCCGAAGGCCGAAGCCCCGACTATGGAGCAGGAAAAACTATTGAAGGTGTCCATCACGAAGGACGAGGAAATCTACATCGCCGACATGCAGGTGGATTTCGACAGCTTCAACAGGGTGTTCAAGTCGCTCTGGAACGGAGAGATGGCGGTTGTCATCAATTCCGACGAAACCGTCCAGTACGGACTGGTGATGAAGGTCGTGACCAAGGTGCAGAAACTGGGAGTCACGAAACTCGGATTCCTCACCATGAACCCCAAAGAAAAACCGGGTAAATGAGCAAGCAGGAAGACAGAATTCAGTATTTTAGCTCGGACGTGGATTCCACGCTCGTGAAGATAATCGTAGTTGCGGTTATCTTCCATTTCGCCATTGTCGCCTTCTTTATCGGGCTGCATTACGTGAACATGAAGCCCGAGCCCGAGATGATACCCGTGTTCGAGATGGTGCAGGTGGCGCAGCCCCCGAAGCCCAGACCGGTGCAGCCCAGGCCGGAACCGAAACCCAAGACCGAGCCGCCTAAACCTAAGGTGAACAAAGAATTGCCGCCCGAGATAAAGCCGGAACCGGAAGAGAAGCCCGAGGAGGTGCACGAGGAAGTGCCGCCAGAACCGGAGCCGGAACCGGAACCGCAGGAAGACTTCGACGTGGACGATCTCGACCTGCCGAAGGCCGTGGAGGCGTCCAGCCTGAACCCCGTTGGCTCGGTCGACATGGATCCGCTGATGCAGGTCTATCTGGAACAGTTGAAGAAGATTATCATGAGCAACTTCAAGCCGCCCAAGGATTTGAAGGTGGGCCGCGACGCCAAGACTACGGTTCAGTTCCAGGTGGACCGTTTTGGCGGGATTACCGCGGTGATCTTGAAGCGCTCGTCAGGCAACAAGGCGTGGGACCACCTCTCGGTACGTGCCGTGCAGATTTCGAAGGTTCCCGAACTTCCGCCGAACTACCGCGCACCGAGCCTGGTGTTGCATTTCAACTTTACGCCCAACTAGGACATGACGATGAACTTTTCGAACGAGGATTGCAAGGAAATGAAGCATAGGAATTCGCTGTTAGGCGTATTGGTTTTCTTCTTTCTTCTCTTTGCCCCGGTAGCAAGTTTCGCAGCCATCGATACGATTGCGGTGGATGTGGGAATTTCTGTTTTCAAGACGATGCCCATCGGCATTGTGCCTTTCGAGGAGAAGGGCGCGATTGACTGGGTCGAAGAACAACCGCACAAGATTCTCACGCGCGACGCGAACCTTTCTGGCCGGTTCGACGTGGTGGCGTCCCCGAAGTTCGACCTTGCGAAGTTCAGCCGCGAGCATGCGGATTACTACATGACGGGCAAGGTGGAAAATGCGGGTGCGGGCAGGCTCCGCGTGCAGTGTTTCCTCTATGTCTCCAAGTCGAAGACGCTCCGCCTGGGCGAAAGCTACACGATTCCGCAGAAGGAATTGCGCCGTGCGATTCACGAGTTCTTCGACAAGGCGACTCTTGCCATTTGCGGCGAACGCGGCGTGGCGAGCACGAAGCTTGCCTATGTCTCGAAGATTGACGGAGTCAAGCAGGTCGTGGTCTCGGACTACGACGGCTTCCACCGCAGCCAGGTGACGCGCGATTCTACCATCAGCATGATGCCCGTGTGGAAACGCGGGAACAAGGGACTGGTGTACGTGAATTTCAAGACGCACAGGCCGCGCCTGTACGAGAAGAATTTCGGGGGTGCGGAACATCCGCTGTTCCCGCAGTTCGACCAGACTTATAGCCCCGCGGTGAACCCTGTGACGGGCGAACTGCTGTTCTCTTCGACGGTCGACGGCAAGACGGACTTGTACGTGGGCAACACGGAGACGGGGAAGGCGCGCAAGTTCGCCTACCTGAAGAGCAACCAGACGAGCCCCGCCTGGAGCCCGCGTGCGGCCGAAGTGCTGTTTACGAGCGACCGTGGCGGCAGCCCGCAGATTTTCGTGATGGGCCGCGACGGGAGCGACCTACGCCGCGTGACCTTCATGGGACGTTACAACGAGCGGGCGAGCTGGTCTCCGGAAGGCGACCGCATCGTCTATACCTCGATGGACAACGGCAAGATGAACATCTATACCTGCGCGCTTGACGGGAGTGATATCGTGCAGCTCACGAACAACGCTGGTAACAACGAACACCCGACTTGGTCGCCCGACGGCAAGCTCATTGCCTTCTCGAGCAACAGGAGCGGGACATACCAGATCTACATCATGAGGAAGGACGGGGCGAACGTGACCCGCATTACCAATTCGGGCGAGAACACCGCTCCGACCTGGTCTTTCTTCAACGAAGGGATTAACAACAAAAAGGAAGGTAACAAATGAAGTTATATGCAAAAATCGCCATGATTTCTTGTGCGGCGAGCCTCGCTCTCGTAGCCTGCTCCAAGAACAATCCGCCCGAGACGAACCCGCAGCCCGAGGCCGCTCCGGCCGCCGTGGCACCCGCACCTGAGGCCGCACCCGCTGCCCCCGCTGTGAACGAGGATTCCCTCGCCGCTGAACGCGCTCGCCTGGAAGCTGAACGCCTCGAAGCCGAACGCGCCCGCCTCGAAGCGCTTATCAACCAGATCATGAGCGAAGACGTGTACTTCGATTTCGACCGTTCGGAACTTACCGAAAAGGCTAAGGAACTCCTGGCCCAGGTGGGCGAACTCCTGCTCAAGGAAACTCGCTTCACGGTCACGATTGAAGGCCACACGGATGCCCGCGGTACCGAAGACTACAACTTCACTCTCGGTGCGAAGCGCGCCATGAAGGTGAAGGAATTCCTGAGCGCCTACGGCATCGAAGGCAAGCGCATGGAATCCGTCAGCTACGGCAAGGAAGCTCCGAAGGCTCAGGGCGAGACCGAAGAGGCCTATTCCCAGAACCGCCGCGCGAACTTCCGCGTGAATATCCAGCCGTAATTTAGAGATTAGTCAGGTCATTGGCCAATGGTCGTTGGTTGACCGAGAGGTGCCGAAGGCACAATCGTGAAACTGGCGACTGATAACGAACAACTAATAACTAGTGTAGAAAATGAATAAACTTGCTATAGGAATGCTCTCGGTCGCCATTGCGCTTGTCGGGTGCTCTAGGATTACGATGCTCCGCACCGAAGAAATGAGGAACGTCGGAACGGACGTGCAGGTTTCCGTGAAGGGAAATCTCGATTCCGCAATGCATAGGCTTCGCTCGGACAACAAGGCGCTTCGCAAGCGTCTCGATTCCCTCAAGGCGGAACTGGAAGCGTCGGCTGTGGCGCAGAAGCGCATGATGGCCGAAATCACCATGCTTTCGCGCCGCATGAGCGATGAATCCGAACGTAACGATTCCAGACAGGAAGAAATCATCTACCGCCTGGACATGCTGCTCGGAAAGTCCGACAAAATTCTTGCGAAGAAGGTCGTGGTGAGCGGTGCCCCGCAGGCGCCTCTCTCGCTCGATAGCCTGGAGCGCGAAGCCGAGAAACTGGTGGAAGCAGAGGCGACGTTCAATACGGCGCGTTCCGATTTCCATAGCGGCGAATTCAAGCTCGCGTTCAAGGGCTTCAAGCAGGTTTACGAACAAATGAAGACCGGCGAACTGGCTGAAAATTCTCTCTACTGGATGGGCCTCTGCCTGACGGAAGTGAATCAGAGGGATAAGGCGAAGAAAATCTTTACGAACCTGTCAGAAACCTTCCCTGACGGGGCGAAAGCCTGTCCCGCTATATTCAAGCTGGCCAACCTCTATGGCGAGGAATGCGATATCCAGTCGCAGAAGCAGTACCTCCAGAAGCTCCTTTCCAAGAAGTCCTGCGAAAAGACGGGCGAGTTCGAACAGTCCGCCGAAATCCTGCAGGAAATTCTCGAAAAGGAAGAGAAAACCGCTGCCGGCGAAAAGGTGGAGGCTTGCGTGCCTGTGTCTCGTGCCCCGGCGTCGGGTTCTAAATAACCGGCTCTAAGTAACCGGAAAAGACATTAAAAAAGTCCGACGGGAAACCGCCGGATTTTTTTTATGCTGTCGAGCCGCTTGGAACTGTTACGGTTCGTCGGCGTCGATGACTACGCGTTGCACTTCTGCGCCGAGCTTCGCCATCTTGGCTTCGAAATCTTCGTAACCGCGGTCGAGGTGGTAGATGCGGCTGATTTTGGTTTCGCCTTCGGCGATGAGGGCGGCGAGCACGAGAGCGGCGCTGGCGCGGAGGTCGGAACCCATCACTTCGGCGCCTTCGAGCGGAAGCCCGCCCTTGATGGTGGCGGTGTTCCCGCTGAGCGTGATGTTTGCGCCCAGGCGTTCCATTTCGGCCACGTGCTTGAAGCGGTCGTTATAGACGGTGTCCTGGATGACGCTGTTGCCCGGCACGGAAAGCAGTGTCGCCATGAGGGGCGCCTGCATGTCGGTGGGGTATCCCGGGAAGGGGAGCGTCTGGATGGTGATGGGCTTGAGTTCCTGCCCGCGGGCGTCGACTTCTGCCCAGTCGGGACCTACGGTCACCTTGCAGTTCATGTCGCGGAAAGCGTCGAGCGTAGAGGCGATGTGTTCGGGAATGATCTTGTTGACCCTCACGCGGCCACGCGTAATGGCTGCACCGCAAAGGAATGTGCCGGCCTCGATGCGGTCGGGAATGGTGAAGCCATTACCAGGGCGTAGGGCTTCTACGCCCTGCACCGTCAGGGTGCGCGTGCCGCGGCCCTGAATCTTTGCGCCCATCGAGACGAGGAAGTCCACCAGGTTGTCAATTTCGGGTTCGAGGGCCGCATTCTGCAGCACGCTTGTACCCTTGGCGAGCGTAGCCGCCATGAGCACGTTCACCGTGGCGCCAACGCTCGAAATCGGGAAATGGAATGTACCGCCGGGGAGCCTGCCTTCACAGGTGGCTTCCACGTAACCGCGGGTAAGGGTGATCTTTGCACCGAGCGCCTCGAGCCCCTTCAGGTGCAAGTCCACAGGTCTCGGGCCCCAGGCGCATCCGCCAGGCAGCGAGACGCGGCAGCGTCCGAATCGGGCGACGAGAGGGCCGAGCACGTAGAAGCTCGCGCGCATGGTCTTCACGAGTTCATAGGGCGCTTCCAGGTGGTCGGCGCCGCGGGTGTCAATCCTTAAGCAGTGCGCTTCTCCGCTGATGCGGCAACCGATGACGCGCAACACGTCGCTCATCGTCTTCATGTCCTTCAGGTGCGGGACGTTCGTGATTTCGGAGACTCCGTCGGCGAGGAGGGCTGCTGCCATCACGGCGAGCACGGCGTTCTTCGCACCGGAAATTTCTACTTCCCCATCCAGGGGCTTCTTGACTTGCGGAACGATAAACTGGTACATATTTTTAGTCGGTAGTTATTAGTTTCTAGTTGCTTTTTTCTTCGGGCTCGGATTTGCTCTTCTCTTTCGGAGTGTCAAATACGACGAACGTGCGTGCAATCCAGTCGTGCAGGGCACGGCGCTTGGGGTCGAAAAGGACAATCAGGTAGCCGAAACCGTAAATGAACTGCGAGAGGATGCTGCAAAGGTAGCGTACAATGGAGGTGCTCCAGGAAAGCTTGTTGCCCTCCGGCGTTTCCACGTGGATGTGGAGGAACATCTTGCCGGGTGTCGCCGAGAATATGGCATGGAACACGATGAAGTAAATGGCCTGGATCATGCTCCAGATGGTGATGAGCGATCCGACTCCCGGGGCTTGCACCAACTTGTTTATAGATTCCTGCGACATCGGGTTCTGGAAATAGTCTTGTGCCGCCTGCTGGATGGCGTCCAGGTCGTAGATTCCCGCCTGCGCCAGGATAAAGAGCACGATTCCGCCGGCAAATCCCAAGATAAAGTTGTCTGTAATGAGGGCCGCGGCTCGGATGAAAAAGCCGGCGAACGCCTTTTTCTGCTTGTTGCTCTCGATAATCTGTTCGAGGGCCTTGATGGTGTTCTCGAGTATCTCTTCTTGCTCGGGATTGTTCTCGAAATAGTCCTTTTCGAGGTTGTCGACGGCTTCTTTCCACGTAATCCAGTTCTCTAGGCCGCTGTGCCAAACCAGGGTTTCGCTTGTTATTTTACCCTGTTTTTCGAATTCACGGATATCGTCGATGGAATAGGGACCTTGTCTGCGATCTCCGTCGGTAATGCTTTCGTCTATAAAGAACCACTTCATACGTGCTCCAAAGATAGAAAAAAATGGACCCGAAGTTCGGTGGAAAAAGGCATGCGTTTCAACCAAAATGCCGCGAATTTACTAAATTTCGCGCCATGAGAATGTATAAGCCGGGGCAACGTTTCGTTAGCCAGTCAGAACCGGAATTGGGTCTTGGAGTCGTTTCCGAGGTTCAGGGCCGTACCGTCAAGTTTTTGTTTCCGCTTGTGGGGGAGGTGCGACTCTACCGCACAGACAATGCTCCCGTCGACAGGTTCATTTTGCAGCCGGGCGAAACCGTAAAGAACGACAAGGGTGTTTCTTTCGCAGTGGAAAGCCTCCGCGAGGTGGATGACCTGGTGGTCTACGTGGGCCGTGGTGGCCGCGAGATGAAGGAAGCCGACCTTACCGCAAAGCAGATGGCTAGGCCTTCCGACCTGTTCCGCGCCCTGACTAGCATCGGCAAAGGGCCGAAATCCGACGAAAGCCCGACCGGCAATGTCGCTGACGTGTCTTCGAAGGCGTTCGAACGCCGCCGCCGCGCCATGGAACTTTCGTGCATGTGGAAGTCTTCGCCCGTGCGTGGCATGATTGGCCCGCGCGTGAGCATGATTCCTCACCAGTACTACCTGTGCCACCGTGCCTGTAGCGAATCCGCACTTCCGCGCCTTATGCTGAGCGACGAAGTCGGCCTCGGAAAGACTATCGAGGCGGGTATGATATGGCATGCCCTGAGCATGCGCGGCCGAGTTTCCCGTACGCTCATCATTGTGCCCGAGACCTTGAAGCACCAGTGGATGGTCGAAATGAAGCGCCGCTTCAACCAGCTCTTTACGCTGGTGGACGAAGGCTATATCCGCGGGTTGTTCGTCGGTGTCGCCAAGGACGAGACCAAGCCGAACCCGTTCTTGCAGAGCAACAACATCATCGTCGCGATTGATTTTTTGATTGGCCAGCCCGCACTTATCGAGGACTTGCTCAAGACGCAGTGGGACATGACCATCATCGACGAGGCGCACCACCTGGTTTGCGAAGACGGCTTTACGAGCCACGAGTACATGCTGGCAAATGCCGTGCTTGCGCGTTCGAAGGGCGTGCTGCTTTTGACGGGAACGCCGCTCCAGCTGCATCCTGAAAGTCAGTTCAACCGCCTGAAGATGCTCGATCCGGCCCGATTTGCCGATTACAACGCCTTTATCAAGGAGCAGGAAGAATACCGCAAGTTGGTGAACGACCTCTCCAAGCTCCCGACCGACCCGAATCACAGGATGAACTGGGAAGACCTGTACGACTGCGTCCCCAAGAATTCGAAGATCCGCCCGTGGCTCGAACAGGAAAACTCGAAGTCCATGACCGCAGGCGAGTGGATTCGCCGTATCGTGGACGGCATGGGTACGGGTTCCGTGGTGTTCCGCAATACGCGTAAGGGCGTGGGCGGATTCCCGAAGCGCAAACTCGACGAGATTTGCCTTGAACCGAACCCGAGATACCGCGAAATGGTGGAGGCCGCAGCCGAAAACGACTTGGATTCCTCTACGGACATCCAGGAGAACGGACTCCTGTGCACGCGCTATTCCGATGGCTGGGAACTCGATGAACGCATCGTGTGGCTCAAGGAATTTTTGAAGGAACACCGCAACGACAAGATTCTCCTCATTTGCGAATCTATCCAGGTGGTGCTCGCGCTGGAATCCATCCTCACGGATTACCTGGGTGAGGGCGCGTTCTCCATGTTCCATGAGGACATGACCATCATGGCCCGAGACAAGGCCGCCGCGAATTTCAGCAAGAAGAACGGCGCAAACCTGCTCATCGCCTCTGAAATCGGTTCCGAAGGCCGCAATTTCCAGTTCTCGCACCATTTGGTGCTGTTCGACCTCCCGCTCGACGCGGCGCTTGTGGAACAGCGTATCGGGCGCCTGGACCGCATCGGCCAGACCGAAGATATCATCGTGCACGTGCCTTACGTGAAGGGCTCCGGACAGGAAGTCATGTTCCGCTGGTACAACGATGGCCTGAACGCTTTCGGCGCACCCCTCATGAGCGGCGGCGAACTCTTCCTCAAGTACACGGACAGCCTGATTGAGGCTCTTGCCGACCCGAGGCACGGGCTTGAAAACTTTGTCGAGAACGTCATCCCGCAGGTTCGCAAGGACTGCGAGGCGATGCGCAAGAATATCGAGAAGGGCCGCGACCGCCTGCTGGAATACAATTCCCGCAATCCCGAGAAGGCGAAGGAAATTACGGACGAGGTCCTCAACATCGACGCGCAGACGGAACTGAAGGATTTGCTCCTGGAATCCCTGCATGCCCGTGGGCTCGACGTGGACGGAAGCGCCATTGCCGGCTGCTGCGTGATTACGCAGGGCCCGCAAATCGAGGATGGCTCCATCGCCGGCATGCCGAGCCGCGGACTTGTCGCCGCGCAGAGCGAAGAAGACGAGCAGGGCTCCGACAACATCTGCCTTACGGCGACGTTTGACCGCAATGTGGCTATGGTGCACGACGAAGTGGATTTCTTGAGCCTCGAGCATCCGCTGGCGCAGGGCATGATAGATTTTGAGACGGGCGTGAACCACGGAAACGTGGCTTGCTGTATTTGGCCGAATTCCGGCCTGCGCGGTCTCATGATGCAGTACGATTTTGTGGTGGAACTGCCGGTGCCCGAAGAATGGGGCGTTACCGACATCGTGGGGCCGCGCTACGTGTGCGCGCTCGTCGATGCTTCGGGCGTGGACCAGTCCGAGCATTTGGAGGCGCTGTCGAAGGCCGAAGTTCGCGACGTGAACGTGCCGCAGGGCAACAAGGCCGTCGATGCGACCTTGAGGTATTTTGCGAAGGAAGGCCTTGCGATTGCGAAAAAGGCGGTTAGCGGTTTTGCCAAGGAGTATGCCGACAAGGCCGCAAGCGCAGTCGAGGCGCGTGCCGAGCAGGAATACCAGCGCATGAACCACTTGCTTACCATGCGAGGCAAGGCGGCGGGCAGCGCCGAACTCAAGCAGCTCCGCAAGAACGTGGGTGACCGCAAGAAGATTGTCGCGACCCCGCAGCTCCGATTGGATGCAATCAGGCTGCTGGTGTGCCGATAAACGTAAAAAAGCCGTTTTGAATGTAAAATGTGCTAGCGGTGCTTGCAATTTGTAAGCAACGGATATAAATTAATAATGTTAACTTCTAGCCTGGTTTTTTAGCCGGGCTCATGGTGTATGGGTATAGATTGGGGAGGCTATATGAAAGCGGTGTTAGCTTGTGTCGTTTTCCTCGCCGCCTCGGCGTGGTCCGATGTAAACCTTATTTGGACGCAGTTTCAGTTTGAAAAAGGGTATTTGGAAGTAGACACTGCAAAAATTTGCAATGTGGATACGACCTATATCAACTGCTCGCTGGACAAAGGTCTTGCGTACTATTCTACGATGGATACCTCCTTCGCAGTGCTTTTCAATCCGCTAATCACAAAGGTGCAGATTTTTAAATACTTGAACGAAGAGGAACGAAAAGAAGTCGCTGCGGGGAGAGGCGTCAAGTTGACTGCTGTCTTGCGTTATGAGTTTATGAAGTGGCAGGAGTGGGGTATTATCAAGATGACAAAGGATAGTGCCCAACGTTTGCTGGATCGTATCTTGCCGGAATCGAGAGATGTTCAGGGCCGTAAAATTATCCATAAGAAGGTTTGCGACGAGGAAATGATCTCGGCATGCCAAGGAGAGATCCTTTGGGGTGGGAGTGGTTTACCCGATGTTTCCGAAGAGGATATGGCGCGCCTTCCGCAGAAAAAGGTTTTGGCAGACACGTCGGCAAAAACTCCGGTAGGTGAGCAACCGAAGGATTCCGCAAGTGTTCAGCAGAGTGGTTCTGCGGATGTGACGACTCCTGATTCTACGGATAAGCCGCTCTTCATTTCGCGCGGGGCTCCGGTGGACGGTTCTTTGCTGGGCCTGCGTTACAGCGAGTTCGACGTGAACGGAGTCTTTATCCGCAGCGGCATCTGGCAGGGTTCGCTGAAGGCGACTGGTTCAACTAGGGTAGTTCGGTTCGAAAACGGCAAGACGGCGATTTTCCGCTAGTTCTTGTGCTAAAAAGGAGAAAACATGAAACTGATATCAATGTGCGTTCTGCTTCTCGCTGTTTTTGCATGGTCCAATATTTTCTCTATTGATGCGGGTGTTAGTTTTGAGAAAGGGTATCTAGAAATCGATACGACAAAAACGTGCAATGTCGATACGTCCTATATCAACTGTTCGCTGGAAAATGGTTTGGCATATTACTCGACATTGGATACTGCTGTCGCAGTGTTCTTTATGCCTCGTATTGCACAAGCTTCTGTCTATGCCTTGCAATCAAATCCGAA
>NZ_JAFZKX010000016.1 GCF_017551775.1 Fibrobacter sp.
CAAGTAGTGCCCGTTTACGGGCGGCCAAGTAAGGACTTTTGCAGGTGGCAGATTGACGTGCGTGCCCTTGCACGCCGCTAGTATTGTAGGGCTACGCCCGTATATGAAGAACCGCCGGCTTCGCCGGCGGGTCCCTTTTTTTATGGCCGGGGAGAGAATGTGTAAAAATCCGTGACGTTTTTCATGGAAATTCGCAAAGTGTAAATTTTTTGTTTTATTTTCTCTGAAAAATGTTATTTTATAAGAAAAGGAAAAAATAAGAAGTTTCCGTTTCTCTAAAAACCTCATTTTTTGAGGGGGAAAGCCTTAATGGCGATGCTTTTCTGTGGTGTGTTCTGGATTTGAACTGCCACCGGCTGCGCCTCAAGAGGGGACGGCGCAGCCGACGATTTTGGAGGGGACAGGCGAGGCGACCAAGGTGGATACGGTATCATCCGTGACATGGTCGACCTCAGCCGATTCCTCGATATCATGACCTTGTTGTTAAAATCCCGTAGGCGGTATTTGGAATTGCTGCTGTCTGCTCCGACAACGATTGTCTTTGATGCTCAGTTCGCCTTCTGAGCTTAATTAGAAAAAATACGTGACTCTTTTCATAGATTTTCGCAAAGCGCGAAAATCTCTTTTCGTTTTACCCAAAAGAACGTATTTTATGGGCAAATGATATTTGGGAAATAAAAAAGGGGGAAAAATGGGGAGCGTTTGCTTTAAATGGGCATTGCGTTTTTGGGTGTTTTTCATTGCGGTTTTCTTTGCGGCATGCTCGCAAGAAGAGGCTTCGCCGACCGGGCCGCAAGACGGAACGGGCGAAAAGACGGAACCGCAGTCGTCTGGGGATAAACCGGAATACTGTGGGGATAGGGAGGTGGTCTATCACCACGATACGGTCACCGTCTACCGCGATACTGTGGAAAGGGTGATTGAAAAAGAAGGGGCTTCCTATACATCGTTCTTGTATAGCGATTCCACAGGCGCAATCGACACGCTGACAAAATCTTCAGTGGCTCTGGAATGCGATATCGGCGAGACGGAGTTTTCGTGCCAGGAACAACTTGTGCTTGTGCTTGCGCCTATAGATGGCCCTGCTTATGAGCCGCTGGTATATCAAAAACTAGTTATAGATACCGTCCATTGCCATGTCACGATTACCGATACGGTTGTCAAGGATACATTTTACAAGGAATCGTACAGCTACAAGCACGATACGACCTTTATCAATTACGGCGAGAATCGGTTGATGGATTATATTGTGCCGGAGCGTGTCTATGAACCCGGCGAGCACCCGTTCGATTCTGTCGTGATCCGGGATTTCTTCGATACCTTGGACGTAAGCGATTCACGGATGGGTGGCAAGAAACGCCTTACGGTCAATTCGGAGTTGTCGTTCCACGATTTTCCGCTGACGGTCTTGGGCGTGATGCCGGTGCTCGATGCCCAGTATAGCTATAAGTATCTAAAGTCGTGGCCGGAGAAGTGGAGCCCCGAGGAGAATACTTATGAATTTGAAAACTTTAACGAACTAGTATCGGATACTACGGTTACCTGGACTTTGGGGTTCACTCGTTACGAGGGGGGGCGCGAAGAGCTGGATTCCATCCAGGTAACCACTTTCTTTAAGACCGCTCGCACTTCACTCGGGGATTAAATTACTCCGGCAAGCGCTCGCTCTTGCAACCGCCCTCGGTTAACACCCGAGGGCTTTGTTGCTCACGGTTTAAGACCGCTCGCTCGACATCTGAGGATTAGTGCCCGCGGGTCTCTCGGGTTATTTGTACTCGTCGCCTTCGAGCGGTTTGCGGAGCAGCTTGTACTTGGTCTTGATTGCGGTGCGCAGTAATGGCCATCCGACCTTGTCGAAGGCGCCTTCCCACAGGAGGTCGGCCTTGTGCCTGATTGGCGAATCCACTATGGCCGGGATCCATTCTTCCTTGAAATCGTGGGCGAGTCCCGCCTTCTTGACGATGGCGGCATAGTCGGCGTTGAGCGCGTCCTTCGCTCCCATGCGGATGAAGTACACCTTCTCGTCGAAGGTGAAGCGGCGTTGCAGCAGTTTGCGCTTGATGAATCCGGTTCCTTGCTCGATGAGTTCCTTCGCGGAGAATAGCGCCATGCCTTCGGTGGGGTAGAGCGCTTCCATGCGGACTTCCGCCTCCACGAATTTCTCGCTGAGCCCGATTTCCATGTGGCGCACCGTGCTCTTGAAGTCTTCCTGTTCAGGCGTCTCGAAGAGGTGCATGAAGAACGCACCGAGCGCGGGTTGCTTCATGTAGAGGAAGAACGATTGTAGGTGCGGGCAGATTTCGTTGCTGCTGGTGAGCGACACGACATCGGCGCTGCTCTTCTCGGCTTCGGCGAAGAACTTCTCGAAGTTGTTCTGGAAGTAGACGATGGAGTCGTTCAGCACGAGCAGCCTGTCGAGATTGCCCATGGATTCCTGCGCCCCGTTTGCGGCGGGATTGCTGACCTTGAGTTTGAGGTAGCGGTGCCACATCCCGAAATCGAACCCGTGATTCCGCGTGAGGAAAAGTTCGATTTGGTTGTCGGCGATGAAGTTGTAGGTGTCTTCGGAAAGTTCGCGGTCGTTGGTCAGGAGCACCACGTGAAAGTCCGTCTCCGCCAGATGCCTAAGCGCGAACCGCACATAGCCGGGAAGGTCTTTCCCGGTCTGGTAGCTTGCGTAGAGTGCGACTTTCTTGTGCGATGCCATGGCTGCTCCTGTTTATCTTCTTCCGCGTTTGCCACGGCCGCCGCGTGCGTCGGTCTTGCGGGCGCGCGGCTTGCCGCCGGAATTGCGACCGCCCTCGTTCCTGTCGGCGAATGCCGCCTTGCGGCGCTGCTCGCGGTTGCGCTTTGCGGCGCGCGAACCGGCCCTGTATTCGGGTTCGTCGAAGTCGTCGCGGTCGTCGATTTCATCGGGCTGGCTCAGGTAACCGAGCGCTTCTGCGGCTGCGGCACGGTCGGCGCGTTCGTTCACGTCGCGTTCGCCCTGGCGGCGGCGCTTCTTGGGTTCGCTGCTGAGCTTCTCGATGATGCTGAAGTCGGCCTGGCCACGCAGAGGATCTACGCGCAGGAGCCTCACCAGCACCTTGTCGCCACGGCGGAACGTGCGCCCGCTCTTCTTGCCGAAGGCGAGCCCTTGGTCCGGATTAAATACGTAGAAGTCGTCGCCTGCGATGTCGCGGAAGCGCACCAGGCCTTCGGCGATCGGGTCGGCGATGGAGACGTAGATGCCCCATTCCTCGATACCCGTGACGTTGGCTTCGAAGTCGTCGCCGATGCGGCTCTTCAGAATCCAGCAGCTGCACACCTTGATGGAGATGCGCTCCACCTTCATGTTCTTGATTTCGTTTGCCGAGATGAGGTCGCAGACTTCAATCACGCTGTTCGCGCGTTCGGCGTTGATTTCCTTGCCCTTGCGCGCGAGTTCGCGATGGCACCAGAGGTCCGCATAACGGCGGATGGGCGAGGTGAAGTGGCTGTAGTCCTGCCAGTTCAGCGCGAAGTGCCCGAAGCTGTTGCTGTCGTAGTGGGCCTTCTGCATGCTGCGCAGGATGCGGTTCATGAGCGTCTCGTCGTCGCCGGCGCGCTTCACCAGATGCTGGTACAGCTTGAAGGCGACCGGGTTCAGGTTCGTGTCGCCGCTACGCGGCTTGCCCAAATCGCGCAACATGACCGGAGCGTCCTTGAACAGGTCCGGGTACATGTAGTACAGTTCCATGATGTCCTTGGTATCGGGCGCTTCGTGAATACGGTAGATGCCCTGCAGCTTGCGCTTGGAGAGTTCCTTCGCGCAGCAGTTGTTCGCGATGAGCATGCATTCTTCGACCCACGAATTCGATTCGTCGGATTCGCGCGGCACGATTTTTTCGGGTTCGCCCGCCTCGTTGAACTTGCAGCCGTATTCGGTACTCTTGAATTCGAGCAGGCCTTCCTTGGTGCGGTTCTTCTTCAGGAGCGCGGTCACTTCGGCGAGCGCCTTGATGGAATCGTCGCCCGCTTCCATCATCTGCACGGCTTCGCGGTAAGTGATGCCCTTCGATACGTTCACGATGCTCCGGTGGAAATCCCAGCTGAGCACGTTCGCGTCTTTGTCGAGTTCCATCATGCAGGTGAACGCGCAGCGGTCTACGCCCTGGTGCAAGCTGCACACTCCGCTCGAAAGCTTTTCGGGGAGCATGGGCACGGCGGTCCACGGCAGGTACTGCGTGTAGCTGCGTTCAAGCGCTTCTTCGTCGAGGTCGCTCCCTTCGGGTACGTAGTAGCTCACGTCGGCGATGTGCACGCCCAGCTTGAAGCCTCCCTTGGGCAGGCGCTCCACGCTGATGGCGTCGTCGTGGTCCATGGCGCCATCGGGGTCGATGCAGAGCACGTCGAGCTTGCGGTAGTCCACGCGCCCCTTGAAATCCTTTGCGCTCGGTTCCTTGATGCCTTCCACGAATTTCTTGATGGCGGGGGAGAAGTCCTTGGGGAGGTTGCTCTCTTCCATGAACTTCGTCTTGACTTCGTCCCAGCTCATGTTCAGCGCTTCGGCGCTGCGGTCGACTTTCGCGAGGTAGCTGTGCTTGAGTTTCGGGTGCGGGTACAGCGTGAAGCTGATGGTCTCGCCTTCCTTGCCCGGCGCCTGCCTGCGGTGGCACATCTCGTACACCTTGCCGGTATCGATTTCGTGGACTTCCCACTGCTCGTCACCGATCTGGTGCAAGATGCCGCGCTTGACGCGGGTCTCGTTTTCCTTGTCGTTCTGCCTGCGGCTGCGGGCGGCGGGCCTGCGGTTGTCTTCAGGGTACTGTTCCGCAATCTTCTTGATGCGCTTCTCGCGCTTTTCTTCGAGGCTCTCGCCGTCGCCGAGCTGGTATTCCTTGTGGCTCGTGCGCTTCAGGAGTCCGCGCTCCACCATGTCGGCGAGCAGCTGCTTGAAAGCCATCTTCTGCTTCTTGGGCAGCCCGAGCGCTCCGCGGAGCTGGCTTCCGACCATCGGTTCGTCGCGTAAAATCGCTATAATCTGTTCTTCGCTAGGTAAACGCTGTGCCATGTCACTTCTCCTCGGATTTCTCCGTGTCTGTTAAATTTTTCGTGTTCTTCGCCGCCTGCGCGTAGGGTAGCGCAGACTCTATAAGGTCGTGCATCTCGTCGCGCAATTCCGCCATCGGCTTGTCGGCGTAGTCCTCCGCCTTCACGAGCGGATGTACGACCATCTTCACTTCGCCGCCGTAAATCGCCCACTTGCGCTTGGGCAAAATCTCGCCGGTGTTTATCAGCGTGATGGGGAGGATGTCGAAATGGTGTTCCTTCGCCATGCGGAATATGCCGTTCTGGAAATTGAACATGCGGTCGTCTTCGCTGCGGTGGCCTTCGGGGAACACCGTGATGTTGTAACCCTTGGCGAGGCGGTCGGCGACGAGCTTGCCCATGCCAGCGTTCTTGCGCGGGTTCTTGTAAACGGGAATGCAACCGATGATGTTGAGAATCCAACCGAAGACGGGCGCCATCCAGAGGCTCGCCTTGGCCATGAATGCCGTGTTGCCGACAACGGGCCACATGACGTTGATGTCGAGGAAACTTTGGTGGTTCGCGATAATCACGAATCCCTTGCCCGGAGGGGGGACGTTTTCCTTGCCGTCGACATGGAGTTTGATGCGGAAAATTCTGAATGCGAGTTTCGTGAAAAAGAAACTGCAGATGTTGGTAATGCGTTCTTTTTTACCCCTGATATAGCCCATGTAAATGATATAGGGGATGCCGATAACGGTCATGCAGAAAAAGACAATTACGTAATAGAGTGTTGCAAGAATAGCGCGCATAGTTATTTGAAAAATACCAAAAAAAAGGGATTGCGAACCCCTTTTTTTTATAAAAAAGATTTTTTTGAGAAAATCAGGATTTAATCTTCCATTCGAGCGTCTGGCCGGCGGCGAGGGGCACCACGCCGTTCACGAGCGTGGGTACGGTCCACGCTTCGCGGACGACTTCTATCTGCTTCGTGGGTCGCGGGATTCCGTAGAAATCCGCACCGAAGCCGCCGATGAAATCAGCCAGCTTGTCGAGACGGCCCGCGTTGTCGAATTCCTGTACCAGGAGCGGGATAGCCACGGGAGCGCTGTAGACGCCCGCCGCCCCGCACGGACATTCCTTTTTGCCCTGCTGGTGCGGGGCGGAGTCCGTGCCGAGGAAAAACTTCGGGTTGCCGCTGAAGGCGGCCTCGCGGATGGCGGCACGGTCTTCAGGCCGCTTCGGCAGGGGCTTGCAGAAATGGTGCGGCCTGAGGGCGTCCCCGACGATGTCGTCGAGAGTCATCATCAGGTGATGAACCGTGAACGTCGCCGCCACGTTCTGGGGCAAACGCTTGACGGCCTCGACCGACTTTGCGGAACTCAGGTGTTCAAAAACGATTTTCAATTTCGGGAATTTTTCGGCGAGCGTCTCTACGCGCTTGATAAAGGCGGGTTCGCGGTCCAGGCAGAACTCGCCCGGTTCTTCGCCGTGCACGCAAAGCACGAGGCCGAGCTTTTCCATCATCGCGACGACCGGGAAAACGGCTTCGAAGTCGCTGATGCCGTCGGCGCTGTTCGTGGTGACGCCCGCGGGGTAGTACTTACCGGCGATGACGCCCACCGCCATCATGTCCTTCAAATCCTGCTCCGTATAGTTCGGGTTCAGCTTGAAGGTCATCAGCGGGACAAAGTCGGGGCGGACATCCTTGGCCGCTTCTAGAATTTGTTTTTTGTAATCGCTTATCGCTTGTGCCGAAGTCATCGCGGGGACGGTATTCGGCATGATGATGGCGCGTCCGAATTGGCAGGCAAGGTCGCGTACATATCCGGGCATGAGTTCGCCCTGGCGCAGGTGAGCATGAAAATCGTCGGGAAGAGGGAGAAACATTATGAAATCCTTTTTTGTGATACAATATAATGAAAATAGTTACTCGTTACTAGTTCCTAGTTCCTAGAAATTAAGGTCTGGAGATGTTTATTGCCTAAAAGTTATTAGTCAATAATACTGTTCGTAGAATTTCTGGTATCAAGAGGCCTCTTGCAATCAGAGATGACGGTAACTAGGAACTCAGAACTAGGAGCTGCGGCTATACAAAACTTGGCAACTTGTTGTCTAGTTGTTGTTATCCACTATGTGGAGAAGCCGCTTTATCCGCTGTTTCGCAGGTCGCGGAAGAGTTCCTTGGTGATTATCGTATCGCCGTTCAGCCAGTCGTCGAAATACTGCGGTTCGGTGAGCTTCTTGTGCGAGAGGAAGGTTATTTTGCAGCCGAGTTCCTTTGCCACCATGAGGTCGTGCGTCACGATGATGATGGTCGTCTTGAACAGCGTACGCATGTTGTCGATAAGCGGCAGCAGGTTTCGGCGGTTGTAGTTGTCGAGACCCGCGGTCGGTTCGTCCATCAGCAGGAGCTGCGGGCCCATCGCCCAGCTGCGGGCAATGGCGACACGCTTTTGCATGCCGACGCTGAGCGTATGCGGGAACTGGTTGGCGTAATCCCTCACGCGCATGAGGTCCATGGCCATGTTGACCTTCTCCTCGATTTCGGCGCGTGTCCCCATCTTGTGGTAGCGCAGCGGGAGCGCGATGTTGTCGCGTACCCTCAGGTTCGAAATCAGGGCCCCGTTCTGGAACACAAGCCCCACCTGACGCTGGGCTATGTTGAGGGCGGTAAGCCTTTCGGGCGGGATGTATTCGCCGAAGATGAAAATCCTTCCGGCGGTAGGCCTTGCAAGCCCGGCGATGACGCGCAGCAGGGCGCTCTTGCCTTGCCCTGACGCTCCGCCGATGCAGAGGGTTTCGCCTTTTTGCACGACAAGGTTCGCGTTCGAAATCAGTTCCTGTTCACCTGGCTGAAGGCCCGATTCAAAGAATCCCAGCGATCTCGGTTTCGAGAACGAGGTGCCGACCAATCCTCTGTAGGAAAGGTGCAAATCTTCGATTCTGAGGGCTTCGTTAAACATTAGATGATCTTCGAAATTTCGTTGAAGTAATCGATGAAGTAGAACAGCGAAAGGAACACGTCGGCACAAACGATGTAGAAGAAGGACTTGATGACGGACTTGCCTGTGGCCTTCGGGACCTGGCGGATGTCGCGGGGAATGTTCATCGCCTGGTAGCAGGCGTTCGTGGTGATGATGCAACCGAATATGAGCGGCTTGACCACGATGAAGATGAAGTCGGTGAACGTCATCGCCTTGAGGATTTCCGAGGAGAGGTAGCTCCACGTGAGCTGCACGTTGATGGCGTTGCCCGTGATGAAAATGGCGATCTTAGTCATCAGGAATCCGGCGCAGATGGCGCTCGAACTGAAGATGATGGTCATGATGAAGGTCGCGATGGAACCGCCGATGAGGCCCGGCATCACCAGGTAGCGTATGGGGTCCACGCCCATGGTCGCGAGAGCGTCGACTTCGGAGTTGATGACCATCCCGCCGATGTATGTGGTAAGCGACGAGCCGCTGCGGCCCGCGATGAGGAATGCGGTGAGAATGGGCCCGAGTTCGCGGATGATCACGACCACCATGAGCCCGCCGACCACGTCGGAGAAGCCGACCTTCCCCATGAGGGAGATGACCTCGATGATGACGACCGTACCGAAGAGGGTCGCGACGACGAACAGGATGGGGAAAATTTCGACGCCCGTAAAGAACGTCTGCATGATTATATTCTTCGCGTCCGCCTTGAAGCTTCTGTTCTTGGAGAATATCGAGACGATGGCGCGGACAAACAGCGCGACTTCTTGCCCCGCGTTTCTACGGAGCAGGAACATGCCCAGGGCATGGAACTTCTGGCCGATTAAGGTCAGCTTTTTAGCGTTCGCCTGTACTTCCATCTGTTTCGTTCGTCCCGTTCACAGCACTCAGTATCTCTTGCCAAAGGGCTTCCAGTCCGTGCTTCTTGATGGAACTAACGCACAGGGGTTTGGTGGGCAGCGACAGGCGTTCCTGAATCAGCTTCAGGTTCTTCGCCAGTTCAGACTGGTTCACCTTGTCCCGCTTGCTGGCGATAACCAGCACGGGGCAACCCGTTTCTCGGATGCTTTCCACCGTCTCGATGTCGATGGGCGTGCCTCCGTGGCGTATGTCCACCAGGTACACAAGCCCGCGCAGGTCCTGGCACTTTTCCACGTACTCGCGGATAAAGTCGGCCATCTCGTCGCGCTTGGAATTGCTTACCTTGGCAAAGCCTACACCAGGTAAATCTACAAGAAAAAATTGCTTGTTGACTCTAAAAAAATTGATTTCGCGTGTTTTTCCGGGGGTCGCGCTCACTTTTACCAGTTTTTTTTGCCCCATGAGGGCGTTCATGAGCGAAGATTTGCCCACATTGGAGCGTCCGAGGAACGCGACCTGGGGGAGGCGCTCTTCGGGAAGGCCCTTGAGGTTCACCGCCGCCTTCACGAATTCCGCGGAAGTGATAACGAAGTCGCCGAACTTGACCGGGTTCATCATAGGTTTACCCTCCCTTCGAAGGCGCGCAGCATGGTGACCTCGTCAATGAATTCGAGGTCGCTTCCCATCGGGATGCCGCGGGCGAGGCGCGTGCGCTTCACGTTCACGCCGGCAAGCATTCTGTCAATCATCAGGGCGGTGCTGTCGGCTTCGGGGCTGGACCCGAGGGCGAGAACCAGTTCCTCGATGCCCTCTTCCTTGACGCGCTGCACGAGTTGCGGCAGGTGGAGGTTTTCGGGACCGATGCCATCAAGCGGCGAAATCACGCCGCCCAGCACGAAGTAGAGCCCGCGGTAAATTCCGGAGCGTTCAAAAGGCAGGATGTCGGAACTCTTCTCGACGACGCACAGCGATTTCGCGCCGGAGCGGGACGTGCAGACGCTGCAGACGTCCAGGTCGGTAAACGCGTGGCACTTGGGGCAGGGGTGCACCTTCTCGATGGCGTTCAGGAGGTTTCCGGCGAACCGTTCCACGTCGGCCTTGGGCCTGGTCAGCACGTGGTACGCCAGACGGCGCGCCGTCTTCTGGCCTATGCTGGGCAGGCTTGCAAATTCGGCAATGAGTGCCTCGAGGCTTTCGGGTTCAGTGCTCATGGGCCCACGTGTATGCGTCGTTGACGCAGCGGTTCAACAGTGTGGAAGAAATATTAAGTTCTTTGAGGAGGTCGATGATTTTCGGCTGGTCGTCCAGTTCCACGGCGTCGGCGAGCTGGAGGAGGTTACCGAGCCGGCCTGAGCGCTGGAGCAACGCCTCGCGGATGTCCTCGTCGGCTCCCGATTCGGTAAGGATGCTTTCGAGCGGGGCGCCCACGAGCGCGTCCATGCGGCTGATGAGCCCGACCATGAATGCCTTCGCGGGCAGGTCGTTGTCGGTGCCGCTCACTACGCGGGCGAGAATTTCGAGGAACTTCGCGCGGTGGCTCGCGTTCTGGAACAGGGGCGAACTCTGCGGGGTCATTCCCATCTCGGGGCGGGCGTACAGCATGAGCATCAGCCATTCCTGGATGTTCCGCATGCCAATCCACACGATGGCGTCGCGCACGTTCGCGATGTCCTGGCTCCTGAACTGCGCGTCGGAGTTCACGAAGCGAAGCAGGTTCGCCGCCACGTCGCCGTATTCAGAGAGGCAGGCGCACAGTTCGTCCAGGCCCGGATGCTTGCGCAACAGGAGCAGAATGCGAAGTATTGCCGCCGATGTGGCGTCGATGCGCCGTCCCGTCACAAGTTCGGGCTTCGCGAAGAAGAATCCCTGGAAGTAATCGTAGCCCGCGGCGAGGCACTTCTTGAAGCTCGCCTTCGTCTCCACCTTCTCGGCGAGAATCTTGATGTTCTTCGCCTTGAAGAATGCGGCCGCGTTCGCCATGTCCTCGTCGCTGTTCTCCACGAGGTCCATCTTCACGTACGAGATGAACGGGTAGAGCGGGGCGCAACGCTTGAGGAATTCGTCGTTGAATATGAAATCGTCGAGCGCAATCTCGAACCCGCGGGCGTGGTAGTGCGCGACGGCCTTCACCAGCGTGTCGTCCACTTCGACGTCCTCGAGGATCTCGAGCACAAAGCAGCGCGGGTTCAACAGCCCGAAAAGGTTGTCGAGCAGCATGTCGCGGCTGCAGTTCACAAAAGCCTTGTGGTCGCCGATGAGCTTCGGGAGCCCGATGTTGTTGAGCACGTTCTCGAGGACCTGCGCTGTCGCGAGCATGTCGCTCGCTATAACGGCGGTGTCGCTTGTGGGCGAATCGCGGAACAATAGCTCATAGGCGAAGATTTTACCTTCGCGGTCGAGAATCGGCTGACGTGCCAGGTAGGCGAGAGAATGCATACTAGATACGGGCGCTCTTGATGCCGAACAGCAGGATGCTGCGTGCGCCGGCGTCCCAGAGCTTGTCCATGATGGCGTTCGCCTCTTCTTGCGGGACCATCGCCTTCACGGAATACCACTCGCGGCCGTGCAGCTTGGTCACTGTCGGGGCGTCGAGGCCCGGCGTGAGTTCGCATGCCTTTTGCAGGAGTTCGGCGGGGCAGTCGTACTCAATCATCATGTACGACTGGGCGACGAGCTTGCCTTCGATGCGGCGGATGAGCGTGTGGACTTCTTCGAGTTCGGTCTTCTGCGGGTTGCAGAAGAGGGCGGCGTTGCTGCGGAACAGCGGTTCGCCCACGATGCGAAGCCCGGCCTGCTTGAGTGTCGTGCCAGTTTCCACCACGTCGACGATGGCGTCGGCCACGCCGAGGCTCACCGAGATTTCGACGGCGCCTTCGAGCACCACGAAGTTCATGTCCTTCTTGTAGTAGCCTTCCACGATGTGGGGGAAGCTCGTGGCGATGGTCTTGTCCTTCAGTTCTTCAAGGGACTGCACCGGGCTGTCGTTGGGGACGGCGGCGCACATCTTGGAGGCGCCGAAGGGCAGGTCCAGAACCTTCACCGCGGGGCTCTTCGCTTCGGCGTTGAAGTCGATGCCGGTAATGCCCGCATCGATGATGCCGCGGCCCACGTACATCGGGATGTCGCTCGGGCGAAGGAAGAAGAATTCGATTCCGTTCTTGGTATCGAGCTGGGTCAGAGTCTTGTAGGGCTTGGATGCCTTGTAGCCGCAGGCCTTCAGGAGTTCCTGCGTGGGTTCAAAGAGCATGCCCTTGTTCGGGAGAGCTACCTTGATCATAGTTTGGCGTACACCTCTTCGAGAGTTAAACCTTTTTCGGCCATCATGACGGCCACGTAGTAAAGAACCTGCGAAAGCTCCAGGCACTGGGCGTCGCGGCTTTCGAAGCGGGCGGCCTGCCAGCTTTCTGCGGCTTCTTCCACGAGCTTCTTGCCGATGGCGTGCGGACCCTTCTTGAAGAGTTCCGTGGTTCCCTTGCCTTCGGGCATTTCCTTCTTGCGCTGGCAAGCCAGAGCGTACATTTCTTCAAACGTCATGATAGACCTCTTTATGTTTTTTTACGCGGTAAAAGATAGAATTTTTTGATGCGGGGGAGGCGCTGGTTCGGCATGGCGAAGGCCGCACGGGCCCCTGCCAGAAATAAAAAAGTCTAGATTTGTTGGTGAAATGAAGAATATGTTGAAAACGCTTGTTTACTGCGGGGTTCTGGCCGCATTGATGCTTGCCGGCTGTTCGGGCGATTCCTCCGGTGAAAAAACGCATGTGACGAAGCCCTTGCTCAGCGTCCTCGACAGCGCGAACATGATGCTCGTGACTCCGGTAGGGCTCGGCGACCGCGCGAAGGGCAAGGTGATTAGCGGGCGACTTTACGAGAACTTTGTGCAGATGATTCGCCTGGCCGACGCTGATGAATCCCTGCTGGATACTTTTAGTACGGAATGCGCAACAGGCCTGCGCGTCCAACTCTTCAAGGATACTTTATCTGTAGCGGAACTTCGCATTGCCGAAAAAATCGGGCGCATCGGGGGCGATATCGGTACATGGACTCCGAAGAGCGCCGTGGTGATGGCGAGAATGATTACGTTTTTCCGAGGCCAGGGTATAAACTTCAGGCCGTGTTCCGTGGTCACCGCCGACCAGTCGGAAAATGGCGAAGATGCGCTGGCCCAGCTCGTCCTTTCGAGTGACACGGCCGTAGGGAAGCCGCTTTACGAAATAGTGAAAGACGCAGATCGGGCAACAGTCGGTTTTACCAGGTTTATTACGAATAAGTCGGATCTCGGCAAACCGCGCAAAAACAAGATGGAGCTGGATTCTAGCCAGCTTCAGGAACTGATTTCTCTATTGCGCGAACCCAAAAAAGAATCGTTTGCGGGCGGTTGCCTCTGCCTCTCGAAAGCAAATGTCACGTTTTATCGTGATTCGTCGGTAATCATGAGCGTGAAAGTTATCGGGAATGATTTTAGACAGCTGGAAAAGCACCCGCTGGACCTCGAAAGCGACGGAATGTGGGTGTCGGCCCATCCCGAAAAAATCAAGGCGTTCTTTGACCGCCTCGATTCGAACAAAAAGCCGGAGCCCCCAGCGTCAACGGCAGAGCCCTAGAGCTTGGCCGCCTTCGCCTTGGCTTCGGCTGTCTTTTGCAGAAAGAAAGGTGCGGTTATGCGCCCGTGAGTTCCTTGGCCTTCGCCTCGATTTCGGCGATGGCTTTTTTGCGGCCTTCGGCGGAATCTTCGTTGGCGAGCACGATGTTCACGAATACAGATCCCGCGACCACGGCATGCACGTGCTTGCACAGCACCTTGGACTGTTCGCCGTTACGGATGCCGAAGCCGTTTGATGTTTAAATAGTGAAAAAAACGTATTTAAAACACAAAAAATAAAAGGTAAATGCCTGCAAATTCGTTTTTTTTTTGAATGTGAAAAAGCTATTTTGTCTCAAAAAATTATTTTGTCTCCAAAAAAAAGAAGGTTAGTTTGTTTAAGTTAAATTTTTCGACTGTATTCTTGTGCGTATGGTTGCTACAAAATAGTGTGTATGCGCTTGTTTTTCCATATTCCGAATGGAATCTCGCAAATTATAATGGTGCCTACGCAACTTATAACGACGGATTTATTTCTGTCGTCAACGGCGGCTCTGATTATTGGCATGTTCAACTGACCCGTAAAAATATTGACTTGCTGGCCGACAAAACTTACGAAGTCAAGTTCTATTTGCAAGGTGTAAGCGCTCGCCGTAATGTGGAG
>NZ_JAFZKX010000017.1 GCF_017551775.1 Fibrobacter sp.
TCGTCGGTTTCCTTCGCCAAGGCCTGCTCCTCGATCTTCATCTGGAGTTCCTTACGCTGCAAGGTGTCCAAGGCTTCCGGCACCGTATCCATCTGCGTCTTCACCAAACTTGCGGCTTCGTCAATCAAGTCGATGGCCTTGTCCGGCAAGAAACGGTCACTGATGTAACGGTTCGAAAGTTTCACCGCCGCCACGAGCGCGTTGTCGTGCAGACGCACACCATGGTGCGCGTCAAAGCCGTCCTTGATGCCACGCAGAATAGAAATCGATTCTTCTTCGCTCGGTTCGTCGACCTGCACGGGCTGGAAACGGCGTTCCAATGCGGAATCCTTCTCGATGTACTTGCGGTATTCCTGCGTGGTCGTCGCACCGATGCAGTGCAGTTCACCACGGGCCAGTTTCGGCTTGAGCATGTTGCCCAAGTCCATGGAGCCCTCGGTCTTGCCCGCACCCACGATGGTGTGGATTTCATCGATAAACAGGAGCGTGTTGCCGTCTTCTTCAAGAGCGTCCAGCACGGCTTTCAAACGTTCCTCGAAATCTCCACGGTATTTTGCACCCGCCATCAAGGCGGACAAATCCAGCGCGAACAACTTCTTGCCCTTCAAAGCGTCAGGCACATCGCCGCGATAGATTCGCTCGGCGAGCCCTTCGACAATAGCGGTCTTGCCCACGCCCGGTTCACCGACCAGGCACGGGTTGTTTTTCGTCTTTCGGCTAAGGATCAAGATGACACGGCGGATTTCCTCTTCACGGCCGATCACCGGCGAAAGCTTTCCGTCGGCGGCCATTTCCACGAGTTCACGACCGTAGAGTTTCAAGGGAGATTGTTCTTCGGCGTTGGCAGCACCTGCAAACGGGTCCGAAAGCCACGTTTCCACGACTTCCACGGAGCCCAGCGCATCTTCAAACACCTTCGCAAGGCCACGGTCGCCCGAGAACTTCATGAGGGCCACGAGCATATCACCCGGGGTCACCATGCGGTTCACCTGACGCGCCGCCTGCACGGAGGCACGCAAGATACGGTTCAAGTCGTTATCCGGTTCCACGTCGGGGTTCACGCCTTCCATACGCGGAATCTTCTGCACGAAGGGTTCCAACTTGCCACGGAGCTCATTGGTTTTCGCGCCTTTGGACTTATAAAGTTTCTTCAGGGTGGCATCCGGGCCTTCTACAAGGCCAACAGCCAAATGTGCCGCTCCCAGGTACGAATGGGAACAGCGGTCGCGCAGGCTCTGTGCCTTCGCCAAGACTTTTTCTGCATCGTTGTTAAAATCAGACATAGCGTTTTTCCTTTATTTTTTACCGCCATATATATGCAAAGGCCGTGCCAAGGAGCCTAAACGGCCAAAAAAGCCCGAAATCGCCCAAAAACAAAAAAAATGTCGCATTTTACTGCAACATTTTTTCAAAAATAGACGTTTAAGCGTTTATTTTGGGAACAATTAGTGGTGTCCACCCAGTTCTTCGCAAGACTTGCCATTGGCGTTCAGAATCTGGATAGCGTCACCGCTGACCACCGGGCGAATAAAGCGCCAGGGCCAGAAACCGAACCTCTGGGAACCCTTATAGTTAGCAACGGAGTTACCGCCCTGCTTTTTAGCCTTATCTTCCAGCTTGGGCTTGAGACCGTCGGCAGAACCATAGAAACCGCCACCCACGACAACTCTCTTAAGCACCGTAAATGCGGCACCATTGGGCTCCGTGTCGAAGAAGCAGAAATCATTGAACGGTTCAACCTGCTGACCTTCGGCCAAGGGGGCCGGAGTGTAAACACGCGGCTGGTAGTTAGAACAGGCCTGAAGGGCGAGAGCGGCTGCTCCCATGAGAAGAATGCCTTTAAGTTTCATAAAATTCTCCTTTATAAAAGCGGAGATAAAGATATAAAAAAATATCCCATCATTTTGTAAACTTTAAAATACACATTAGCGTTTAACAGGCCTTGCACCAAGTTTCTTGCCGGATTCGACATCCCGGCCAAAAGGTGTTGTAAAACATTACAATGGAATTTATCTCAAATTATCTCCCAACCTGCGTTTATAATCTACATTACTACATGTAATCCAAACATCCCATACACCAACAACGGCATCTCCTCGCGAGGTGTCGTTGTGGTTTTATAGGGTTTTTGATAAATCGGGACGGTTACCGTCCGCCAACCAAGATCTGGTCGACCTTAATGGAAGGCTGACCGACCGTCACAGGAACATGTCCAGAAGAGGCTCCGCATACGCCGGCAGCAACATCCCAGTCGCTCCCGACCATGCTTATGCGAGGCATGATTTCGTGGCCCTTGCCAATCAGAGTGGCGCCACGGACAAGTTCGCAAATCTTTCCGTTACGGATAACATAGCCTTCACCGACAGCAAAGTTGAATTCACCGGTCGCGGGGTTCACGGAGCCGCCCGCCATGCGCGCGGCATAGAGTCCGTTGTCAACGCTCGCAATCATAGATTCAAGCGAATCCTTGCCGGGCGCAATGAACGTGTTGCGCATGCGGCTCACGGGCGCATACTTGTAGTTTTCGCGACGGGCGCTTCCCGTAAGGCCGATACCGACCTCGGCGGCGCCAACGCGGTCGCTCATGTAAGTCTTGAGGATGCCGTTCTCGATAAGCACGGTACGCTGGGCCGGAGTGCCTTCGTCATCGTACTTGAGGCTTCCCCACATGCCCTCGATGGTACCATCATCAATCGCGGTAAGGCAAGGCTGTCCAATCGCCTCGCCAATCTTTCCGCAGAACGGGCTTGCCTTACGGCGTACCGATTCCGTCTCGAGCGGATGCCCGCAGGCCTCGTGGAAAATCACGCCACCGAATCCATTCCCCATCACCACGGGCATCTGGCCGCCGGCGATGTAGCCCGCATCGAGCATGCGGAGCACGCGCTCGCCGCATTCCGTCGCAAGCGCCTCGGGGGAATAATTCTGGATAAGTTCATAACCGCCAAGCGCACCCGGAGATTCGTGGGTCGTGAGGCGCTCGCTACCGTCGGTCGCGGTCACATTCACGTTCACGCGCAAACGCCCGCGGCTCATTTCCAAATGCAGGCCATCGCTGTTCATGAGCGTGATGGTGCTGCAGCTGTCCGTGACGCTCGCGCCCACCTGCGCAATCTTCGGGGAAAGCGCACGGGCCGCCTTGTCGGCGCGGAAAAGGAAATCCTGCTTGATGGCCTGCCCCAGCACGCGCGGGTCCTGGTATGCGGCCGGATTGTAGTCGCAGACCCGCTTCTCGGGCGCGAACTCGAAAGATTTTGCTCCCGCGGTACCGGGCGCGTTCATGCCGGCGATACGCCCGAAGGCAAGAGTCTTGACCAGCTTCACAAGTGCTTCTTCGCTGTCGTCGCTCGTGAAACCGTACAGGACTTCCGTCCCGTAGAGCAGGCGCACGCCTATGCCGTATTCCGTGCCCGCGGTCGCCGTATCTATCTGGCGGTCCTTGAGCCCGAGACTGGAGCTGCGGGTTTCCTCTTCGAAAATTTCCACAAAGTCGGCACCGGCACTGCGGCCAGCCTCAAAAATCTTTACCGCGGTAGATGGATTCACGCTACACCTCGCCGTTCATCTTCTTGCGCACCGGGATTCCCGCAGCGAGCATTTCGGACTTGATGCCGGGTACGGTATAATCGCCAAAGTGCACCATCGACGCCACCAGCGCCGCATCGGCAGATGTCTTGCGGAACAAATCCACGATATGGGCCGGAGTCCCGGCGCCACCGCTCGCAATAACGGGCACCTGCACGGCACGCGCCACCTGGTCGGTGATATTCAGTTCGTAACCATTACGGACACCGTCCGTATCGATGGCGTTCAGGCAAATTTCGCCCACGCCCAAATCTTCGGCCTTCTTGGCCCATTCGACGGCATCGATGCCCATGGCCTGCCTGCCGCCGCGGATGTACACCTCGTAGCCGCTCTTAAACTTGTCCGAAACGCCCACAAACTTGGCGTCCATACCGAGCACCACGCACTGGCGTCCAAAAGCCTTCGCGCCGTCGGCGATGATTTCGGGATGCAGCACGGCAAGGCTGTTCACGCTCACCTTCTCTGCCCCGGCCAAAAGAGCCTCGTGCATGTCGTCGAGGTTGCGGATTCCGCCACCCACGGCAAACGGGATAAATACGCGCTTGGCGATCTGGCGAATCATCTCCATGTCGCACGGACGGTTTTCGGCACTTGCCGTGATATCGTAGAACACCAGTTCGTCGACACCGTCGGCGCTGTACTGCGCACCCATCTCCACGGGGTCGCCAATATCAATATTGCCCTTAAACTTGACGCCCTTCGTCACCTTGCGGTTACGGACGTCCAAGCATACAATCAATCGTTTGGTTAGCATACAAAAATCAGGTCTGGATCCCTCGGCCGCACAACTTCGTCGCACGGCTCAGGATAACACGCAGGTTACAGGTTCCGGTCGATGACGCCCTTGACGGTCGCCTTGGGTACGGCACCCACCACGTTGTCGACTTCCACGCCATTCCTGAAGAGTTTCATGTTCGGGATATTCGTAATGCCGAAACGGGCGCAAATGTCCTTCGCACCATCGTCATCCACGTTCATCTTGGCGATGATAGCCTTGCCTTCGTATTCGGCGGCGAGCTCATCCACGATCGGGCCCATCATCATGCACGGACGGCACCAGGTGGCCCAGAAGTCTACGAAGACCAGCTGGCCAGAGGTGATGGCCTTGTCAAAGTTTTCTGCGGTCAGGTGTATAGCAGACATAAGAATCTCCGTTTTTTTCCCTAAAATAGCAAATTCTGAAGCATCAGTAAATGAGACGCATCTCGTCGACCCAAAGAGTCGCCCCGACCGTCCCCTTATAGACGTTTCCGAGCGCACTGGAGGCCACAACGACGCGGATATGCGTCACGTCGAAATCGTCTGGAGAATCGGTCCGGACCATAGAATTGTTGATTCCGGCGGAATTCTTGAGGTTCTTGTTAAAGACGCTGGAATTGAAAATCGGCGAGCCTTCCAGGGGTTCCCCGTACTTGAGGGCAAGGCGTATGGTCTTGTAGCCCGAGCGCTTCGCATCGGTAATGGAGACCACGTCCGGGTCATCTTCGCTTTCGACCGTCGTCGCGCGGTACCAGGCAGAGGCGACCATCGTATTCACGTCGCTGGATGTCCTGTACTGGTTCTTGCCCTCGTTGCTCGTGCGGCTACGGTGTTCAAGAATCACATAGAGGTCGCAGGAATCCTTCTTGCCCTCGTACTTCACGTCGAATTCCACGAACTTCGGGCGACCATAGAACGGCCTGCCGAAATCGATAAGCTCGTTGCCGTCATCGTAATTGGTCAACTTGAGCGTACCTACGCCCTTGGGATTGAAATAGCCGATAAACATGTTGCCACTCGCAAAGCGGCCTATGCCTAAAACAGTGGCATTTATCGACTCCATCTTGATAACTTCTTCATTCTCGTTCACAGTAAGCGTCTTGGTCGAAGATATGGCATCGTTGTTACCGTTGTCCCAACCATTGATATCGTTCTTGTTGCCAAACGCATCCTTCACCCAGTGGTTGAAATCGCTGCCCGGATACTGGTAGCCCGCCTTCACGGTATAGGTCCGCTCGCCGCCGTCGCTTGTAAGCGTAACCTTGTAGCCACGCGTAAAGTCGTAGGATTTTCCCTTCTGGATATTCACGCTGGCGCCTTCGGAAACTTCGAGCGACTTGACCACCAAATCGCGGAGGTCCAAATCCGTCGCATAATCCATATCCAAGAAAACCGTCCCTGCATCCTGGTCTATATTGCCGACAACGTTGCCTTCACCTACCGATATCTTGAGGAGCTTCGGGGCGGAAGCGGGAACAGACGACGAAGACTGCGGTTCTTCGCCACCGGCCGAGGAATTGCCCTCGGTACTCGACGAAGAATTCGCCTTCGAAGAGGAGCTCCCGTCGCTGCTTGCCGAGCCATTATCGGAACCCTTGCTGCTGCTGGAATCGCCGCCCTTACTAGAAGACGACTTGCCCGAAGACGAGGACTTGTCCGAATCCTTCGCAGAAGACGAACTGGAGTCGGAATTCTTGCCCGTAGAGGACTTGCCGGTGTCTTCTTCCGGATCATCCTCCGGGTCTTCGTCCTTGCTGCTGCTCGAAACTTCCGGCTTCTCAGGAATTTCGAAGGCAATCTGCCACAAGTCGGGAATGCCGCTCTCCGAAACGACCACCACATAGATGACCGCGCTCGAAGGAATGCGGAGCTTGTCGCCTTCACGCAGGCGGTCCTTGGAATACGAGACTTCCTGCGCGAGGGAATCGATAGCGACGGAATCTTCGGGGAATTCCTTGAACTTGCTCGTCACCAGGTGGAGCGTCGCCATGGAGCTGATATCCAGGTTGCCAATGGTCACGGAATCCCACGTATCGAGGCTATCGGGAATTTCTGCAAGAGATACGATAATCTTGTGTTCCGACTCGTATATGGAAGGATTCCCGTCCTGTTCCTCGAAGCCGATTTCATTCATCTTGTGGTAATCGGACGCACCGAACGTATCGTAGTCCGCCGTACAGCCCGCCAAAACGAACAACGCCGTACAAATGGCGAGCAGGAATTCAAGAGGCAAAGCAGCAAACTTATTCATTTATTCCCCCAGGTATTCCAGTTTGAAGTCATCGAGCACGAGCGCCGAATTTTCGCCGCCGCGGTACTTGCCCGAATTGCCCGCCGTTCCGCCGCTTACGACATGAGCGTATGCAGAAGAAGCGAACATCACGTGAATGGAGGTGACATCCTCGTCGCCCTTGCCGAGCGTAAGGCCTTCCGCAACCGCATAGCCGCCATCCAGGAGCCCGAACGGGTCCTTGCCGTAGGAAAGCTTCACCGTGCGGGTATTCATCTCGACGCTCTCGCTGTCCGAGAAGGCGCCCGTCGCAACAACCTTGCCATTCTTGCCCACAAGCATCACATACACGAGGCTCTTCTGCGGGTAACTCGTAGACTTGTTGGCTTTATGGGTGTAGGAATACTTTACCGTGAAGGCTGTCGGGCGCGCAGTAAAGGGCTTGCCGAAGGTCATGTCCCTTGCGATGTAAGAATCGCCTGTCGAAGGAGTCCCGCTCGTATAGCCCTGCTGGTAAATATCGAGCGCCGTCGTGCCCGCGTATTCCCCGCTAAAGTAGAAGCCGCCCGCCATTTTCCAGCTGCCGTCAATAATCACAAGCGATCCCTCGACTTCGCGGGTCGTTATTGTCGCCGTACCGCCGTCAAATTCAAGGTTCGCTGACGACGAGACCGTAATTGCCGCAACGGTTTTGTCTGTCGCCATCGCATCGCTCGTAGTCGCCCAGAAATCATCGCGGGCACTGAAATCCGAACCGGGCAACTGCACGCCGGCAACCACGCTGTAGGTGGCAACGTTGCCTTCATCGTCCGCAAATTCCATTTCTACCGGCCAGCGCAAGTCGTTCACCGTGTCGAGGGGCAAAAGTTCCACCCTCGTGAGGTTCGTCCCATAGGGCAGTTCCACGTACACAAACGAATCCTTCACCGAGACCATCCCCTTCGCGACAGAAAGCTCGGACAGTTTCACGGCCACGTTCGCGCTAGATGCGGGAGTCTCGCTGCTGGAAGATTCCTCCACGCTGCTGGACGATTCCTCGCTGCTCGAGGACTGCTCGACACTGCTAGAAGAAGGCTCTTCCGCGCTAGAGGAACTTTCGGCGGGTTCTTCGCTCGAAGACACCGCTTCTTCCGACGAGGACGATTCCTCCTGCGACGAGCTGGACTCCGCAGCCGAACTCGCCGGTTCCTTCTTGCTGCTCGAGGATTCTTCGCTTTCGCTGGAACTGGACGCGGCCTTTGCGCTCGAAGAGGACTTCTTCGTACTGCTGGAAGACTTCTTTTTGGCGCGGCTCACATGCCACACGGCGACAACGCGCTTATCGCCATCAAGAATGACCAGGTTCAGGCCGTCTTCGCCGACACCAAGCGTCGTTCCCGTCGACACCTCGTTGTCCCAGTCGATTTCGGGGTCCACAGGGTCATCGTCCAGAGCAAGGTAGCACGAACTTCCGCCCAAAGCCGCGACATTGTCCACCGTGAAGGAATCCGTCCCTTCAGGGAGTACTATCGTATGCGAAGCCACATCGATTTCCGCATCGTCCAGGTCTTCAAAAAATTCATATGCGCTGGGAGGAACCACAGGAACGCTGGGCTGATCGGTGCAGGAGCAAAGGCAAAATGCGAACGTGCACAGCGCACCCGCGACAACCAATTTCTTTTTCAAAAGTTCAAGCTGCATCTGGGCCCCCTTAGAAGAACGTCACCAGCGAGAATTTCAACGCCAGGAGGTTAATGGTAAAATTCACGACATTGTACACGACACGGCTCTTCGTCTCGCCATTTTCTTCCACATCGATAATGCTCGAGCTCAAGCCCAGAAGCCCGACAGAGGTTTCGAACGCGATGCGGTTCAACACCATCACGCAGATACCCGGATTGATACCCGCCTCGATGGACCAGCCCCTGTTGCGCGTCTTCTTCATATCCTCGCCGTTATCCGTCTGCGAAATACCGTAGGAATACTCCACCATGATGGAGGTCTCGTTGAAGAGGTAGAACAGGCGGGAATCGAGCACCTTCAGGTAATTTTTCAGGAGCGGCTGCACAAAGAACCCGTTGCTCACGTACTTGCGGTGTTCCTTGACATCCATCAAGTCCTCGAGAATCGAGAAGTCTATATCGAACCAGGTGCGCGAATAGCCGGCCCGCACGCCGATTGCCATCGCGTCGCGGAAAAAGTACCCGCCAAAGGCCTCCACCGTGAACGTGTAGCCGTAGGCCTCGTAGACATCGCCGATAAGGATGTTCAGAGCATCGTCCTCGGTGTTCGCCTGGATAAGCGAAAGCGTCGCACCGGCATAGGCATGCCCCTTCGAAATCATCTCGTCCGGTTGGACCGGGAAAAGCGCATCCAGAAGCCCGCCCTTCTTCACCGAATCCGCAGGGGCCTTTTCCACCTTCACGGAATCCGGTTCAGTAAGCTTGACAGCCAAGGCAGCCGAATCAGGCGCAGGCTCCACCGCCTTGGGGGCAGCGGGCGCAGTCGCCGCAGTATCCTGCGAAACCGACGGGATTACAGAATCCTGCGAAACAGGTTGCTGGGAAACAGATACAGGCGCCTCCTGAGCCAGGACAGACGCCACTACAAAAAAAACAGAAATAAAAATTCTCCGCATATACACGAATTTAGTTTTTTATCGTGCAAATGCATAGCCTTGTATTACACGCCTGTGAGGAATTTCAACTAATTTAACCCAACCGCAACAAATTCAGGCAAAAAGTTACTTTTTCTTGTACCGCAAATACAGGCCTTCTATTTCGGGACGGAACGCCTTGAACAGCGTGAGGCCATCAATCGCGTCGGAAAAATATTCGACCTCGAGTGTCGCCGGGGAATCGACTTCCGCATTCTCCATATCGGATGTCATCTGGATGTAATTCGACGGGTCGCCCACGACCACCACGAGCATCGTCCAATCCGCACCCGCAGGCTTCGAGAATTCCGACACGAAGTCGAGCACAAGCTTGCCCTTCACGAGGGACGCCTTGAACTTCTTGATATTCAGGACCTTCAAGAACTCCGAACCCGCCTGTACGTAATTGTAGTAGTTGCTTTTCGCAATCGGGTCCAAGATGGCGGATTCAAGGCCTTTGCCTTCTTCCGCCGACAGCTTGCCGTCACCGTTCTTGTCGACCGAAGCCACCATCCCGGCGCTGTAAATTTCGTCGAAGACCCAGTGGTTGAGAATTCCGCAAAAACCGGCCTTGTCGTACATGATCTTCACCTTGACATCGGCAAAGACATGAGGATGCGCAAAAGCCTGGCCCGAAAGGAGAGCCAGGACAAGAGCAAACAGCAATTTGCGCATCGGAAAAATCACGCTAGAAGGTAAAGACAATCCCCGCCACAAGGAGGCCCAAGCCAACGGCACCGAGACCGGCAGCAATGCCGCCCTTGATATCGCCCTGCTTGTTCAGGTCGTGATTGTCCTTGATGAGCCGCTGAGCCTTCTCGCTGTCGAACACGGAGCGGTTGTATTCATGCTTCTTGTCGGCGGCGTTGCTCCAGTTGCGTTCCGCCAGGTACCAAAGTACCCCGCCCGCAATAATCGGCGCGATGGAACTGAACAGGAATACCTTTCCCACGCGGCGGTCGCTGCGCTTCTGGTTGAATTCCCTCTGTCCCTGGATATACTCGACATCCTCGACGGATTCCAGTTCCACGTTGATGAAGTTCGGCATGAACGCCTTGACTTCGGTCGTAATCGAGGTATCGCGGTATCCCACCTTGCGGAAGAATATCTGCAACTGCGGCTGCGGATTGACTTCGTTCACCACGACATCGGTTTCGTAGTCGGGCATGTGATTCACCGAAGGCTCCTTGCCGATATAGACTTCGACCGCCTCGGGGTTCGTATTGAGCGTGAGCTTCGTGGACGGGCGTTCCACCGCGATTTCGACCTTGTTCAGGCTATCCGCGTTGATCTTCACCGTCTTCGTGCCCCACCATTCCACATCGCGCAGGACCCTCATCACGGAGATGGTGTACTTGCCCGGCTTGATGTTCTTGATGGTATCGGGTGCAATCTGGTGGAGCGGGATGCCGTTCACGAACAGGGAACAGGCTTCGGGGTTCGAGACCACAAGCAGGTTCGCCTTTCCGGGAGGATACAGTTCTATCGTCTCTTCCTCTTCCTTCACGACCGGGACCACGTAGTTCGAGAGAGAAAGGTCGATCATGACCTTGTCTTCGAGGTTGTAGAGGCGCTTCAAGTCGAGGCGGAAAATCTTGATGTACGGGTTTTCGACCACGTGTGCGAGGCTGTCCTGGATTTCGCGTTCGCGGATTTCGGCTTCGACCTTCGCGATTTCTTCCATCTTCAGGCGCTTCTCTTCTTTCTCGAGGGCGGCCTCCAGGTCATCTTCCGCATCGGCGGCGACTTCCGCGGCCTTGGCCGCCTCGGCGGCTGCGGCGGAATCGAGTTCGGACTGCGCGGCAAGCGAATCCTTCACGGCGTCCGTCATGATGACGTCGGCGGGCTTCTTCTCTTCCACCTTGTCGTCATCCTCGAATTCGTCTTCTTCCTCGACCTTCTGGCCGTTGCTCTTCTGCAACGCGGCAGCCTCAGCTTCGTTGATGGCATCGAAAATCTTCTGCGTGGATTCGTCCGGAGCCCGCAGGTAGACGGTGTCCTTTTCGATTTTCACGAAGATGGCCTCAAGCTCCACGGAGTCCCCGATGACCCAGTAGCGCACGGGTACTTCGCGGGTCGTGGCCGTATCGGCCGGATTGACGACTGCAGGTGCTGCCTTGGGCGCTGCCTGTTTCGCGACAGGAGCTGCCGGAGCGGAAGCTGCGGTTGGGGCAGGTTCTGCGGCAAAGGCAAAAGGCACAGCAAAAAACACGAAAGGAATGAATCGTTTCAGCATACCTTAAAGATATATTATTTGAAAAGAAAAAGATACGTGAAAAAAGGCCAAAAACGGGGTTTTTCGCCCGTTATGTGCCCGATTTCACAAGCCTAGCGCAATATATGGGCCCACGTCCCTCGGCATGGTCGGGCAAGATATGCACGCCGCATTCGGTGCGGTCCGCCCCCGCGGGTATTTCCGCGATCTCGTCGAGGCGCATCGCGGGGCGCTTCTTGAGGATTTTTTTCACCACGTCGTCGTTTTCCATCGGCGAAAGCGCGCAGGTACTGTAGACGAGGGTCCCGCCCGGGGCAAGGGCGTCCACCGCCGAGGCCAGAAGCGAGCCCTGTTCCACCGCGAGGCGCTTCACGCGCTTCACCGACCACACCTTGAGGTGCTCGGGAGCGTTGAGCACGTGCCGGTCCGAGGAACACGGAGCGTCCAGGAGAATCCTGTCGTAACTTTCCTTCTTGTGCATGCCGAACTTCACGCCGTCGTAGCCGGTCACGGAGATGACGGAGCGCCACTGTTCGGGCAAGGAATTTTCGAGCACGTGCGAAAGGCGGATCCTGCGGTCGGGCGAGCGGTCGTTGCTCTGCAGCGACCCCTCCCCCCCCAATCCGGAAGCGAGCACCAGGGACTTGCCACCGGGAGCGGCGCACATGTCGAGCACTCGATCACCGGGAACAACCCCGAGCGACTCGGCCGCGAAGACGGACGCCTCGTCCAGGTAGTACGGCTCGAGCCCCTCGCCAAAGCGAAGTTCCGTAGCGCAGCCCTCGCCCTTCAGCGATTCGAGAAGGGCCGACCAGCGTTCGCCGTACAATTGAGAGAAGTAGTCGAAAAATTCCATTTATTCCAAAGATACTCTTTTCAAAGTAACGGCGATTCCGGCACAGAGGCCGGAATGACATTACGGCAATAAAAAATCCCCCGCCGGATGACAGGGGTTTCGTTGAGCTACCAGGATTCGAACCTAGACAAACAGAGTCAGAATCTGTTGTGCTACCGTTACACCATAGCTCAGTGTGCGCACAACTTTAGAAAAAAATCCTCAATTGTGCAAGGGGTAATTTCAATTATTTTGCAGATTTCGGGAGTGCCGGCGGGGTGTAGGTCATCCCCTGCCATTCGAGGTCGTCACCCTTCGGCAGGTTCACGAACGTGACCACCACATACTCATCGACAGGAGTATCCGCAGCCTGTAGCGTCGAAATAACCTTCGTATCGCCGGAATAGAGCAGGAGTTCCTGTTCGCCCGAGGGCATCTCGTTGATTTTCAAAGAGTTGTAAGTCACCCCGCGAACGAAGTGCGCCGTTCCCTTTGCGCCAACCACCACGCTGTTCACCATGAGCGACTGCGTGGAATCGTTCGGGCCGATGACCAGGGCGATCGTGCTGACGAGTCCCGACGAGGGAGTCAGGTCAACGGTTCCCACATCCAGCGTGTCTTCCAGACCCGCGACTTCGGAGGCCATCACGTAACGGCTGAGTCCCATCATCACGGAATCACCTGCTTCTGCACGGAATTCCACGCGGAAGCTGTCGTAAGGAACTTCGGCCGGAACGGGGAGCCACCAGCGTCCGTCACTGTCCGTCACCGTCTGTGCCCGGAACACGGAGGAATCCCCGACAAAATCAAACCCGTAGATATCCGTAATCGCCATGACCTCGATGCCCGAGCAGACCCTGCCGGAATCGCAGTTCACCTGACCGGAAATCCTAGCGCGGCTCTTGCCATCGCCGTTCTTTTCCTTGATAAGAGTATCGACATCAAACTCGGTGCTCCAGAAGAACGGGCCCACATCGAGCGTGCCGCCCGCATCCACCTCGATGGAATCCATGCTCCACACGCGGTAGATGAGACTATCAGCCACGCCGGAATCCTGCAGCTTGGCGACCATCTGCGGGTCACCCGGGCAGAACCCGAACCACCAGGAACCAGCCGGAATGAGCATGGAGAACGAATCCTTCGCGAAGACGTTCTGCACAAAGGGCATGCCCGGCATGTACACCAAGAAGTGAGACCCGACCTCGACCGCAGGCTCGGACTCGCGATCGTAGTAGAGTACGCTCTCGAAATGAGCGGCCTTCTCGAGCTTGATGTCTTCAAGGCTCTCGGCAGCCACCACGCGGGGCAGGTAAGAAATTTCTTCGGCGCTCTCGTCGATGACCGCAAGCTGGAAGGTATCGGCGATAGCGGAATCGAACGCGAACACGCCCGCCGTATCGGTCTTCACCTCAACGAACTCGGGAACGCCATTCGTTTCATCCTTGGAATAAACACGCGACATGCGCACGACGACAGAATCCGCGCGCGTCCCGTCGGAACGCTTCACGAGCCCAGTCACCGACGCCGTCATCATGTTCTCGGTATCGGTCGCCGTACCGCCAACGTCCTTGCCGCCGGTACAGGCCAAAAGTAAAGCACCGCAAGCCATGACCATGGTCAAAGAGTATTTCATTTCGCGTCCTCCCCGTCCTTACCGGACTTGGCTTCCTTCTCCTTGCTGAGAGGGAAAAATTGAACGTTCAACTCACACACCATGGTTTCTCCGCTATCCGACCGCACAATGTCCAGCACCTCCTTGCGGAACACGTCGATCTTGTTGATGATGCGTTCGAGCCCTTCGGCGGACACGCTCATCGTAGTACAAGATACATTTCTTCGTTCGGTGCTGTAGTGGTCCAGAGCGCCTTTTGCAAGGTCAATCATCTGTTTCTGGAACTGGTGGCCAAAAAGCGGGGCGATTTCGCGGCCGCTCGATATGGTCTTGTTTACGGAGCGGTAGAAGCCGTCTTCGGCGAGGTCAATAAGCCCGAGGTCGAGGAGCAGCTGGATGGCCTGCTTCGCCTGCGGGAGCGTAATCTTCGGGTTCAAGAACAGAGCCACTTCCTGGATGTTCTTTTCGTTTATATCGAGTACAGAAAGAGATTCACGAACGGCAACATAATACCACTTGCTGTAGTACTCCTGCTGGTTCTTGGTGAGCGTCTTGACGGTTCGCGGCAAAAGCGCCGACATCTGGTCGAATATCTGCTGCTTGGACGCAGGCGTCGTCGCATGGGTGAAATCCACCATGAGGCTGAAGTAGCGGCCCTCGCGTTCATTCAAACCCAGGGCGGCGATAAACTTCGGGAGCATCTGCGGCGTAAGCGATTTGCGGCCGCGAATAAGATCGAGGTAAAGTCCAGACGACGAATACCCCGCCTTCTTCGCGAAGGATCGGTACGAGAAATAACGCTGCACGGACTTTCTGTACTCGTAGTAGTCCTGCAGGTATTTTCTGTAGTTGTAATAGGCGTAGACGTTCATTATATTCTAAAAATAATTTTTTATTTTCTTGGGAACACCCCTGTTTTCCAAAAATTTGCAAAAAATCACGAATTTTCAAAGAAAACGGTAAAAAAGAACACTTGGGGAACACTTTTTATAAAAAAGGTATACCCTTTTGCGAAAAAATTGTCTACTTTTAGGGAACACCCAATCCCATCCCTCGGACCTTCGCTGATACTCCCAGCGAAGGTCCTTTTTTAGACCGCTCGCGCTACGTTTATCATACCGTTCGCGCTACGTTTAGGGATTTAAATTCCTCCGGGAGGCGCCAGTTCAGCGTTTTCATGGCTTGCGTGTTACATTTTCGTATCGTCCGTGCAACATTTTGGGGGCTAAATTGTTACGGCATGCACTTGTTCGCACCCCTGGAAACCCCGCGGGGAGGGCTTGGGACAAAAGGCGGAATCTTTTGTTACATAAGTTTTACGTCCAAATTTGTCACACTTTTTTCTAAATTTGGCGCATGGATGTTAAGAAAAAAGCTTTAGGAATAAGCTTACGCCTCCTCCGTATCGCTGGCGCACTCCTTCTCATCTACGTAAGTATGGTATTCTACCTCGCGCTCACCGAACGCAGAAACGCGTTCCCGCGCGCCATTACGCACAAGGAAGCCCGTGAAGCCATCGCCGGCAAGGCCAAGTCCATCACGTGCTCCGTAGAAGACGGCACGGTTCTCGAAGGATGGATGCTCGGGAACCAGGGCGACCCCACGCTGCTCTACTTCCCCGACGCCGATGAAGACGCGACGCAGTTCCTCGCCGAGATCCAGGAAATGCAGGGAACCGCGCTCATCACCTTTAACTACAGGGGTTCCGGCGAGAACAAGGGCACGCCCTCCGAAGAGACATTCGAGCTGGACGCCCGCAGTATCTTGGAATGCGCGCGCCAAGCAAACGGGGAACCCGCTTTCCTTGCCGGCCGCGGGACAGGCGCAATCCCCGCAGCGAACCTCTCCGGGAAAGAAAAGAAGCTCATTCTCATAGATCCTGTAGGCAGTATCGCCGACGCCGTGAGCGGAAAATACAGGCTATTTTACCCCAAATTTTTAGTCCGAGCTAACACGCAAATATCCCCCGAAACCCTAGATGGTGCAAGGCATCACACGATTTTGCTTGCAGACCGGAAAATGTTTGGTGACAGAAATCACAGGTTTATTAACGTATTCGGGCAAATTAGCACCGTTGAACGTGGACAAAATACTCTTCGAAGAACTTTGTCTATCGCAATAAATGAATGAAACTAAAAAATAACAGTCCCTTATTTTATGCGGGTTCCAGAGCGATTGCATCAAAAAAGTAACAAAAAAATTTACAGATAATTTTGTCAAAAAATTACAGAAAAATGATTTTTTTACGTATGACTTTTCTCACAGTGGCACTTGACATCCCCGCACAAAATATGCTAACTTATACGGCAGGGGGCAGCAAATAACAATCAAAGATGAGGTGTATAAAATGGACAAAATCAACATCAAGATGGATATTCGCGGATTCATCCGCTTTTCCAACCAAGCAATGAAGGAGTTAAAACTCGACAAGAATCCCTATGCGGATATCGAAGTCGACACCGAGGGCAAGCGCATTGCCGTGACCCCCACCAAGACGCTCAAGACGTCCTCCTTCCGTTTCATGCCGAACGGCGCTGGCTACCTCCTGTACTTCAAGGGTGCCATGAACGCCACCGGTTTCCAGATTGCCCCCGGGCCCTATACCATGGTCAAGGAAGGCAACAGGTTCGTGTTCACGGGCAAGGCCCCCGCCAAGAAGAAAGGCGCATGGCAGCCGTTTGCCTGCCGTAACTCCGTCGGCATCCCGATGCTCTCCATCGATTCCCGCGGCACCATCATTTTCGACAAGCGCACCAGCACCGCCGTCGAAACCGCGAAGAACGACACCATGGTCGCCGAATACGACGCCAGCAAGAAAACATTCACCCTGACCTTCAGCAAGAAGGGCTTCATCAACGTCCGCACCATCGCAAGCCATGCGAATGCCTCCTTCATGGGTACGCTTTCCTCTCACGGTATCGCGCTCCCGACCAAGAGCTTCCGCACCGCCTGCAAGATCGATGGCAAGGTCGTCACGTTCAGCGTGGCCAGCTTGGTCGCTGAGCAGAAGGCGAAGTCCAAGGCTGCCAAGGCCAAAAAATAAACCATAGGCACAATTATGATAGACGTTCTGAAAGCATTCTACAGCGTGCACTACAATTTCGGCATTCTTGCCATCATCATCCTGCTGTTGGCGATTTTCTTCCTCTCGAAGAAGATCTACATCTTCGCCGGAATCACACTGCTCGTTGTAGTGGCCTTCAACATCGCGATCTACAAGATGACGGACGGCAAGTCCTGGACTCTCGAGGCCGCGATAGTGAAGGACCAGTTCGGTATGGAAAAGAAGGGCGATCCCATGACCTTCTCCGTAAGCAAGAACTGGGTCAACGAACAAGGCATCATCGTGGACCGTGGAGACACTATCCACCACTGGTGCTGGGTCGACCAGCTCTGGGAAAACTTCTCGGAGACAGACGTCATCGGTGCCCTGTGGGGCGAAAACAAGAGCAAGAAGATGATCAAAGCGTCGGAATCTCACGCGGGCGGCCTGTCCGAGTAAGGTTCACTACAACGTATCAAGGATAATCCCGCCTTCTTCCATACGGAGGACGGCGGGTTTCCATATCCACTCCCCGGGAGAAGCGACTACACCATTCTTCACGTTCCAGATGCCCGCGATATGATGGTGTCCGTGAACGCAGATGTCGCAATTCCTCCGTTTGAGGACGGATGTACCCCAATCGAGATATTCATTTATATTGATTTCGCGGGACTCCCCGATTTTACGGCTATTGCGGCCCACAAAACGGGCTATCGCCATGCCGCGATCAGGATGAATTTGTCTAAAGAGCCAGCGATTGAGCGGCAAATCGAGTATGCGGCGCATGATGCGGTAACCGCGATCGGATTTTGCGACTCCGTCTCCATGATGGAAAAATACGCGTTTGCCCTGAATTTCTAGCACGAGGCTCCTGTGAACCTGCACGCCGAGCGTTTTCGGGAAGAAATCCCCGTAGGCGAAATCGTGGTTTCCCTGCATCACGTGCACTTCGCAGCCGGAACGGACAAGTTCTCGCAGCGCGAAGAACAGTTCAAAATGATTGCGGTTCACGTAATCGCGGTATTCGTACCAAAATTCAAAAAGGTCGCCCACCAAGACCAAATGCGAGGCCTTTCCCCTGATAGATTCCAGGAACTGGATGAGTTTTTTTTCACGCCCAGGAAGGGCTCCCGGAGGGTTTACCCCGAGATGCACGTCGGATATGAAATAAGCGGGCAAGGACATCGTGGAGGAATATAGTAATTAGAACGGAATCAGGAAAAGAATCTATATTTAAGGCGATGAGATTTTCCAAGGTAAAGGCCTTCGCTTTCGCGATGTTCGCAGGCATGCTGTGCCTGTATTTCGCCGGCTGTTCAATGAGCCTCACTAAATACGACCTGCAGGAATTTCCAAAGACCATCCCGTTCTTCGAGCCCATATCGATTGTCTACGGAGGCGACACAATACAGCTGGACGCGAACCTGCAGAGGGCCTACACCCGCGCGGTAGACACCGCGAGCTATCCGATGGAAAGCTGCCGCGGAGTCGCAAGCATACAAGCCTCCGTCGAACAGGACGAAGAACCGAGCGCCTGGAGCATCGGGGCGGTAATAATCCCGTTCTGGCCAATGCTCCCCGTGAAAGAAACGTGGCATTACAGCATGGATATGCGCATTTTCTGCAACGGGACGCTCACATTCAAGGCGACATTCGAAGAAAGCGAGCACGTAGATGCGTTCTGGTACGGGAAACTCCGCGCCGACCTCGTGAACGACGCCTCGCAAGAAATGCACCGCAAGCTTATGGAACGCATCCGGTTCGAAACCCAGCTCGGAAGGCGCACCGACTTGAACTCCGCACAGGACTTTTAAAATGCACACACTCTATGTAGTCGCGACCCCCATCGGGAACATGGAAGACATCACCTACCGTGCCGTGCGGATCTTGAAAGAAGTCCCGCTCGTGCTCGCCGAAGACACGCGGCATACGCGAATCCTGTTCGACAACTACGGGATTACCACCCCAATGGAAGCCTACCACGACTTCAACAAGGAGAAGGTGACCCCGAAGTACGTGGAATACCTGAAGAACGAAGGCGATATCGCGCTCGTGAGCGACGCGGGTACGCCAGGCGTTGCCGACCCGGCATTCAACCTGGTACGTGAATGCGTACGCGAAGGTATCGACGTGCGGGCCATACCCGGCCCCTGCGCCATGATTACCGCGCTTGTCTCGAGCGGCATGCCCACCGACCATTTCACTTTCCAGTACTTTTCGCCCAAAAAGAGCGCTCAGCGCATCCACCTGCTCGAAAAACTGAAAGACGAAGAAGCGACCCAGATTTTTTACGCAAGCCCCCACAACATCGACAAGTTCGTCGAAGAAATCAAGCTGGTTTTCGGCGACATCAAAATCGCCCTGATGCGCGAACTCACCAAGAAGTTCGAGGAACACCTCATCGGAACCCCGACCGAGATTACGGCGCACTTCAAGGCGCACCCGCCCAAGGGCGAATTCGTACTCATATTCAACCCCCAGGACAAAAGCGGGCTGTAAAAATATGTTGGATAAAATTAAGACTCGACTGGAAGCGCTCCCGAAAATTTACTGGATCTATCTCGCGGTATTGATTGCCGTAGAAGTCTCCTGTTTTGCGTTCCGGCCCGACGAACCGGGACTCTACTCGGATTCCCAGCAGTTCGCTCCGATCCTCATCGCGCTCGGATTCCTGTTTTCAAGCGAATCGCGCACGCATTTCCGGCGCCACATCTATACCTACGGCATATTGCAGTTCATATCCCTCGCCCTCGACTACACCCTCGGTGACGATACCGGCACCGGGCATGCGGGCCTGTACCAGATAGCCACCCTGTTCATCCCGCTGTTCATCTTCTGGCTCGTACTTTTCGCGCGCTGGAACATCGCCCGCTTCCGCGAGTTCGATTCCCGCCGTGCGCTCCTACTGAGTTCAATCGCCTGGGGACTTTTCGGATTCGCATTCCCGCCGCTCCCGCTCGGACCCGCCGCCCTCGTGCTGCTCGTGCCCTGGTTCATCGTCCTCAACCGATACAACAGGAACACCGCAATTTTCGCGACGTTCTGGTCGGGCATGGTGTACAACACCATCAACTACTACTGGATTTACAACGTCATGCACGTGGATTCGGCCCCCTCCGGGCTCATCTTCCTCGGCGTCATCCTCCTCATCGCATTCTTCAGCGCCTACAGCGTGTTCGCCGCATTCATCTACACGCTCGCGAAAAACATCAAGTTCGGCGGCCGCGCCTGGCTGCTCGCACTCTACCCCATTTTCTACGCCGGTCTCGAAATGACGCGCACCCGCGGCGATTTCGCCTTCCCGTGGAGCCACCTCGGCTATGTTTTCGGCAGCACGCTCGAACTCCTGCAGGCCCTTTCCGTAATCGGCATCTTCGGGTACACGGCGCTCATCATCGCATCAAACATGATCGTTGCGAAGGCAATCGAAGGCCCGTGGAAATTGCCAGCAAACGAAAGCCGCGCGAAGTTTATCTGCGCGAAGCTCCCGCTCGCAGTACCCCTGCTGATTATCTCAATCCTTCTCGTGCATGGATCCGTCGTGCTGTCCAAACCCGAAGCGCAGCCCTTCTACGGCGCCGACGCACCGGAAACACCCCGGATGGCGCTGATTCAGCCCAGCATCGAGCAGGGTGAAAAGTGGAGCAAGGCCCGATACGACTCCATCACGGCAAAGACCTTCGGCATGGTAAACGACAGCGTGCAGACAGGAACCGACCTCATCATCCTCGCAGAGACCGCCATCCCGGACCATATCCGCAGGCAGCCCGCGACCATCAGGGAACTGCACAAACTAACGGATCAGCACAAGGCGAGCATCCTCACGGGGGCGCTAGACTTCCACCGCAACGGATCCGAAAAGGTGCGCAAGTACGACATCTACAACGCCTCGTTCCTGTTTTCGCCCGAAGACCCCCACTCTTACCAGCGCTACATCAAGAAGCACCTCGTGCCCTTCAGCGAGCGCATCCCCTTCGATGAAATCTTCCCCATCCTGAACTACGTGGACCTGGGCGAAGGCGACTTTGTGCCCGGAAAGGAAACCCCCGTATACGAGCCGTTCAAGTGGACTCCGTTTATCTGCTACGACGCGATATTCGGCGACCTCGTACGCGAAGCCATCAACGCAGGATCCCGCCTGATGGTGAACATCACGAACGACGGCTGGTTCGGCCGCAGTACCGCACCCTACCAGCACCTGAACCTCGTGCGCTACCGCGCCATCGAGAACGGCATGCCCACAGCGAGGCTTGCGAACAGCGGCGTCTCGGCATTTATCGACCAGTACGGCCACTACGACCTGAATACCGACATCTTCGTCGATGCGGTCATCCAGCGCAAGATGCAGCTCAAGACCCGCGATACGCCTTACCAGCACTACGGCGACGACGTCGAGACCGCCCTCCTGTGGTTCTTCCTCATCTACGTGGTAGGGACTTTCGCCGGGGCTATCGCGAAGAGAAAAGCGAATAGCATATAAATTCATGCACAAATGAGCAAAAAATTTTGCTATATTTGGTGTAATGGATTTTGGAAAGTACGGGAAAACTTGGTGGTGCAACAAATGGCTGGAAGGCCTTTTCCGGTCGTGTGACGACCAGACCGTCATCCAGGGCATGCGCTTCGTGGAACGCGGGCAGGTCACGAGCATCGACATCATCGACAACCGCGTCATTTCCGTAGTGAAGGGGCCAAACGGCGGCCTCCACAACAACTACATCGTATTCCCCAAATTCCACGACGAAAAAATCGGGGTCTTCATAAACCTGCTGATGCAGCAGCCCTCCGAGATGCTCGCCCTCAAGAACGGGGCGATGAACCCGCCTATAGAACTTTTGCTCGCGAAGAGCGGCATCAACATTTTCGATAACAGCGAAGATGTGAAGATGGGCTGCGACTGCCGCGACCCAGTCCCGTGCAAGTATATCGCCGCGACCTTCCTCAAGATTGCCGAAATGGCCAGCACCGAGCCCGCGCTCCTATTCAAGCTCCACGGACTCGACCTCGCCCACTACCAGGAACGCCCCGCCATGACGTCGAACATCGACGCCCCCGACGAGAAGAACCTCGTGCGGACCGCAGGCGGCAGGAACAAGATTTTCGAAGAAAAGGTCGACAACAGCCTCGACTTCGCCGAAGACGCCAGCACCAGCCTCTTCGCCGGATCGCCGCAAGGGGTTTCGCGCACGCCGCCACAGCGCCTGCCCGTATTCAACTACGTTGACTGGAAGGACTACTCGCGCATACTGCCCGCCATGCTGCAGAACTTCCCGTCGTTCTGCCCCGCCGGCAACTTCCGCAAGAGCTACACCGACGAACTGGAAGGCTGCCGCAAGTTCTTCTTGAACTACGAGAACTTCGACGTATTCGCGGAACACTTCCGCGCGAACAACGCGAAGACGTTCCTGATGGAAAAAGAAAGCCTGCGCCTGTTCCACAAGGACGGCTGGCGTTGGTATTTCGAGCAAGCGGGCGAAAACGGGAACGTCATCAAGAGCGGACTCGCCGTCTCGAGCGTGATGGGCGCACTCTGCTGTCTCGACAAAGGGAACCTCTCGTGGCACAGCTATTCGGTACGTTACCTGCTGTTGCTCCTGAACGTCGCCTACCACTTGGTACGGACAGGCGCCATCTACCCGCAGGTCCTATGGATCGGCAAGGACGTCGCGCAGATGCGCTGGCTCCCCGCGGAAATGCTCCCCGACATTCTCGGGATTGTCGCGGACCTCGAAGCAGCCGCCCCGCCAAAGTTCGCGTTCACGGCAAAAGAAGACGAATTTGTCGAAATTGCCGAACCGGCGGAACATGTGCTTTCGCTTTTCATTTCGCAGTTGCTCAAGTTCGCGCACACCTACAAGACGCCCCTCAAGACGAACCACACGAACCTGCTTTCGTTCTTCTTCACCAGCGTCTCGGGCAAACTCGCCAACAGCGCGCACGCCATCCCCGGGAAAATCCAGAAGTGGTTCTCAGTCTACTCGAGTTTGGATTTCCGCACGCAACTGCTTTTCAAGTGCTACGAGACAGGCGAACAGGTCGCTCTCGAAGTTTTCGTCTTTGACGCAGACAAGCTCACGCCGCTTTCCACCCTGTTCGAAGAAAACGACGCGCGGCTCCTCTCGATTCTGAACATCCTGAACGGCATCGCGGATTCCTTCAAGCCGATGGGCACCTACATCGAAAACCGGGCGGCCTCCCCCATCATGATGCAAGGAGGCGTGCTTCTCGAATTTTTGCAGGATTGCCTGAAGAAACTCGAAATTTTCGGCATCAAGACCGAAATCCCGAAGAACCTGCTGAACGTGGGCAAGCCCAAACCCAAGATACGCCTGCAGGGGAGCATGAGCTTCGGAGCGTTTACCGCGAACGACCTGCTCGATTTCGACTGGGAAGTGGCAATCGGCGACGAGAACATCTCGGCGGAAGAATTCCTGGAGCTTGCCGAAAACGCGGACGGGCTCCTGAAATACAAATCGCAGTACGTGACCGTCTCGGAAGAAGATTTGAAAGCCATCCGCGAAAAGTTGGAGGGCAAGTCGGACGCGAAGAGTTCTGGTAAGGAAGGCGCCGGCAAAAAAGGTTCAAACGCGGGCACGGAAAGCGCCTCGGGCTCGGAGGCCGCGAGCGATGCGGATTCAGACGAAGAAGCGGACGGCGTTCCCGAAATCACGCAGGCCAAGCTCGTGCAGGCATGCTTCACCGGCGAATGCGACGGCATCCCGGTCGACATGGCGGGCGAATTCAAGCAGCAGTTCGATTCCTGGCGCAGCGAAACCGAAGTCGCCCTGCCCGAACACCTGAACGCGACGCTCCGCCCCTACCAAGTGCGCGGCTACTCATGGATGTACAAGAACCTCGAAATCGGTTTCGGATGTATTCTCGCCGACGACATGGGTCTTGGAAAAACGCTCCAGGTCATCGCCTTCCTCCTCAAGATGCACGAAGAAGGCAAGCTCGCCGAACGCAAGGCCATCGTGGTGCTGCCCGCGGGCCTGCTTTGCAACTGGCAGGTCGAAATCAAGAAATTCGCGCCCGACCTCACGTTCTTCGCCTACCATGGCGGAAGCCGCGACCTCGAAAAGTTCCATGCCGACGTGCTGCTCACCACTTACGCCACCTTCCGCAAGGATTTTGAAGCCCTGAATGCGCTCCAGTGGCAGGCCATCATCATCGACGAAGCGCAGAACATCAAGAACGCCGACAGTGAACAGAGCAAGCTGCTCCGTAAAATGCGCGCCCCCATGAAAATCGCGATGAGCGGCACGCCTGTAGAAAACCGCCTCATGGAATTCTGGACCATCATGGATTTCGCGAACCGCGGGTTCTTCCCGAGCGCGGCGGAATTCCGCGAAAAGTTCGAGACGCCTATCCAGAAAATGGGCAACGAGAAGGTGGCGGAAACCTTCCGCAAGATTACCGCGCCGTTCATGCTGCGCCGCCTCAAGACCGACAAGAGCATCATCAGCGACTTGCCCGACAAGATTATCCAGGACGAGTACGCCGAACTCACCAAGCCGCAGGCGGCTCTGTACCAGAAGACGCTCGAGCACTTCATGCAGGAACTCGAGATGGAACAGGCGCTCAGCGAGAAGGCGAACGACGCGCACGCCCTCTTCAAGCGCAAGGGAATCATCTTGCAGATGATACTCGCGCTCAAGCAGATTTGCAACCACCCGGCGACATTCCTCAAGGGTGCGACGGCAGCAAATGTAGAGTCCGAGGGCGATGCGCCCGCAGGTGAAAACGGAGCCGCGGCAAGCGACTCGCAGGCCGATACCGCGCAGGCGTCAAGTGCGCCGGCAGAAAAAACGCCCGCAGAAAAGGCGCCGGAACTCACTTCGGGCAAGTTGCAGATGCTCCTCGACCTGCTCACCTCCATACAAGAACAGGGCGAAAAGACCCTCATCTTCACGCAGTTTGCCGAAATGGGAGAACTGCTGAAATCGACAATCGAGAAGGAACTGAAACTGAAGGTGCATTTCTACCACGGTGGCTGCTCGCAGACACAGCGCGAGGCCATGGTGCGCGACCTCCAGGAAAACCCGGATTGCAAGGTGCTCATCCTCTCGCTAAAGGCGGGCGGAACAGGCCTCAACCTCACCGCCGCATCGCAGGTCATCCATTACGACCTCTGGTGGAACCCCGCCATCGAAGCGCAGGCCACCGACCGCGCCTTCCGTATCGGGCAGACGCGCAACGTGCAAGTCCACAGGTTCATTACCAAGGGAACGTTCGAAGAAAAAATCAACGCGTTGTTGGAAACCAAGAAGTCTATCGCCAACATGACCGTGAGCGCCGGCGAAACATGGCTCGCCGACATGGACGACAAGCAGCTCGGCGAAGTCTTCGGGCTCGACAACACTCTCGTATAGCAGCCTTCAGCACAGCCCCTTAACGCAAAAGGCCGCCGGAGCGACCTTTTTAATCATTTCATTTTACGCTTTTGAGAAGCCATCCTTCGTATTTTTTCTTCAATTGTTTCTTTGGCATATGGAGCGTAATAGTCTATTTCCTTTATACCATTTTTATCAACACAAAAATTTCTTGCATCAGGTTTTCTTATCCATTTCCCATTTTTCTTAGACACGCCTCCAGGCACACTTACATTCAAATACGCCATATAATCATTCCATACAATTAATGATGTGCTCACATAATCTATCAAAAAAACATAATTCTTGTATGGAAAATCCTTAACACAATCGCTTAATTCTATTTCGTTATATACAACGCACTGTTTCCCTGTATCACGAATCATAAATAAGTCCGACTGCACCATTTTTTGGGGACAGTCAGCATATAGCAATCCAAACAAACTCAACACAATACAGGAAAACTTCTGCATCATAATCCTTATCCGCGTTCTTTTAGAGTTTCTTCACTTGAGCTTGCCCTCGGTCACTTAAAAAGCTAATAGAAGATGTTTTTTGCATCCATGAACAAAGACTTCTTTCGCAAAGAAATTGTACATATCATCTTCTCCTCTGATTTCTTCATTGCCTGGAAAATACTCAAATCTATCTTTTAATGTACCATACTTTTTACTTTTCCCCTTCCACACGAACAAGGAAATTCTTGGTCCATTTTTTGTCGATTCTTTTTTTGTCACAACTCTTACTTTATTTTCAATATTATTTAATCTTTCCATTTGCTCCGGCGATAGATTCTCATATACACCACAAACACCCGACCAGACCTTATTTACTTCTTTGTTCTTGGTGTACATAAAATAATTGTCATCCGCCGGAAGCTTATAAATCACAAGATCATCATCTAAAGAAAAAGAGTTGTCAAAATGACTAAAGTAATACCTCAAGAACAGCTCAAAAGTCATATAAAAGTCTTCATTATATGAGCACTGCTTGCACCGATTTATCTTCGCTCTGTCAAGGGTTGATTGACTAGAACTGATTTCGCTAAATACCGAATCTACTTTTTCTGTTTCCTCGCTTTTCTCACAGCCCAGGAAAACAAGCAATAGTAAAAAGCAGCATTTTATTTTCATGTTGAACCCCACCTCTCCAATAAAAAAAAATCCTAATTACTTATGAATTCTTTTTGCCGAATTCACAATATCATCGCACGTTTGTGAATCAAAAAAATTTAGAATACAGATGAACTCAAACATAATAGGAAAATTATGCATTACTGGTTCATTACGAATGATCACTTTCTCTAAACGATTCGCTTGTAGCACAACTATTCTTTCCTTATAGATTTTGTCTTCCCAATAGATGCTTGTATCAACTTTATTGTTGACGCTAAACTCATCGGTTGAATAAATTGCGCGTTCATTTAAGGCATAAACTGAATTCGAACCGCTACGGATTGTCATCACATGCTCATTTTTTTTATTCTTCAAAAAATAGGCACGTCCCATTTCCCAATGGTCTGCTGAATCAATGCTGTAAGACAGGGGAACCTCTATTTCCCAGAAGGATGTTCTGAATGTTTTCGTTTGTTCTTTTTCTTGCACAGGCTCTGTTTTTGTGCAAGAAAGAAAACAAAAAATGGAGAATAAAAACCAAAGTAAAGCGTAAAACCCAATATTACAATTCTTCATCTTTCACAAACTCCGCTCTAAAATCATAGGAAATTTTCGGCGGCGTGGGCTTGGTTTCTATTCGGCCCAGTGGTTGCCGTTGTAGTTCTTGGCGGTGTCGGCGTCCATGCCGATTTGGCGGACAAGGTCTTCCATGCTGGCGAATTTCTGTTCCGGGCGCAAATAGGCCATCAGGTCGAGCACCAGGTGCTGCCCGTAGATATCCTCGCTGAAATCGAGAAGGTAGGCCTCGATGGCCATCTGGTGGAGTCCAGGCGCAGAGGGCTGCACGCCGATATTCACCACGGCGCGGAAAATGCGGCCATCCGCAAGTCTGGCGGACGCCACGTACACGCCGGTTTTCGGCAAGAACTTGTACTGTTCTACCTGCAGGTTCGCAGTCGGGAACCCGATGGTATGCCCAAGGCGCTTGCCAACGACTACGGTGCCGGAGAGGCGGTAGGGGCGCCCGAGGTAAGTCTGCGCGCGGGAAACGTCACCGTTCAAAAGCGCATTGCGCACCGCAGAAGAACTCACGCGCTCGCCCTTATGCAGCACGATGGAAAGCATCGCCGTCGAAAGTTCAGGGAACGCAGCGGTAATCGTCTCGTAGTTTCCCTTGCCGCCAGCGCCAAAGCAGTGATCGTGTCCAAAGAACATGGAGCACACGCCGCGCTTTTCGATGAGTTCCTTGCGGACAAATACATCGAACGGGAGTTTCGCGACTTCGGGCGTAAACGGCAGCACCAAGAAATCGAGTCCGAGGCTTTCAATAAACTCGCGCTTTTCTTCGGTGGTGGTAAGGAGCAGCGGGTCGCCAGGGCCACGCAGCACATAGTTGGAATGAGGTTCAAAGCTGATGACCGTCGGAATCCAGCCGTTCACTTCAGCGACGGCCTTCAGGGTACGGAAAAGCGCCTGGTGTCCCAGGTGGCACCCATCGAAATTGCCCATCGTCACGGCGCGTTTCACTTGATCCGACAAACTCATCAATCTTCTCCCAAATAAATCTTCGGGCAAATGCGGCCCGGCTCATAGCGGCACACGCTCAGCACATTGCCATTTGAATCGGCGGCGAACACGAGCCTCTCGCAATCTTCACCGCGCCCCTGCTGCATCTTGGCGCCTTCCACGGGCTCATGCCATGGAATCCAATTTCCCTTGTGGATGATAGCCATCTGCTCGTCATCGAGTTTCAGGACCGGAAAATCGAGCACCTCTTCCACCGACTTCAAATGTTCGCGGGTCAAGTCTTCCCCGCGCACGGCGGATTCCACAGAAACCTTGCCAATGCGATGACGGCGAATCTGCGAGACACACCCGCAGGTCTTAAGAGCACGAGCAATGTCGCGTCCGAGCGCGCGCACGTAGGTTCCCTTGCTGCACACGCATTCGATATCGAACGTCGCGAATTCCTTGCCGGAACTGCCTTCGGTCACGCCACCCTCGCCCACAATCCGGAGCGACTCGATGTGGATGCGACGCGGTTTCAGTTCGAAATCCCTTCCGCGTTCGGCCAAGTCGCTTGCACGACGGCCATCAATTTTCACAGCGCAATAGCGGGGCGGAACCTGGTCAATATCGCCAGTGAATTGCGGGAGAACCGCCTCCAAGTCTGCGCGAGAAATCCTTCGACTCCGAGGCTCCGCCTCGGAGTTCACCCTGAGCTTGTCGAATGGGCTCAGGATGACACTGCTGTTTTGTTCCTCCAGCAACACCTCATCCTGTTCCACCACGTCACCGTCCCATTCGAGGGTATCGGTCTCGTAGCCCAAATGCAGGCGGAACGTGTAGCACTTGTCCTTCGCTTCCACATAAGGCAGCAGGCGCGTCGCACGGCCCGTAGCCGCGATAATCAGGCCCGAAGCCCGCAAATCGAGCGTTCCGGCATGCCCCACGCGCTTAGTAGAAAAGACCCTTTTCAACGGGAAAAGGGCCTTAAACGAAGTTTCGCCTGCGACTTTGTCCAACAGGATGAATCCCGAGGGAGCCAACTAGAGTTCCCCTTTCTGCTTCAGCTCGGCGAGGATTTCCTCGATGTGCATCGCATGTTCCAAGTTTTCGTCCAGCACGAAGTTCAGTTCAGGAATCTTGCGAATCTTGAGCGCCTTGCCAAGAACCCCGCGGATATAGCCGGCGGAATTGTTGAGGCCAATCAAAGAATCGCGCTTTTCCTTGTCCGAACCCATCACCGAAACGAGAACCTTCGCATAGCTCAGGTCTTCGGTAATCGTTACGCGCGTAATGCTCGAAAGGCTGCTCACGCGAGGATCCTTCAGCCCCTTCTGCAGGAGCTTTCCGATTTCCTCGCGGAACTGTTCGCCCAGTCTGTCAGTCCTACGACTCATTCGAACCCTCGGCGGCCTTCTTGGCCTTCTCTTCGGCTTCTTCGCGGGCGACATCCTTCAGAGTACGTGCAACCTTGACTTCCTTGAAGAAGATAAGGCTGTCGCCTTCCTTGATATCGTCGTAGCCCTTGAGGCCGATACCGCATTCGAAACCGCGTACGACGGACTTCACGTCGTCCTTCATGCGCTTGAGCGACTGGACCACGGTAGTACCGAGTTCCACGCCGTTGCGGTACACGCGAACGTGAGAGGTACGGTCGACTTCGCCGTCGGTAACCATACAGCCGGCGATGAGGCCGATCTTCGGAATCTTGAACACCTGACGGATTTCGGCTTCGCCGGAGAGTTCCTCGCGCATGATAGGCTTGAGGAGGCCTTCTACGGCGTTCGTGATATCTTCGATGCAGTCGTAAATCACGCGGTAGTTGCGGATTTCGATACCTTCCTTCTGCGCCATTTCGCGGATGGAGAGCGAAGGCATCAGGTGGAACGAAATGATAATCGCCTGTGCGGTCGTCGCGAGGAGGATATCGGATTCCGTAATGGTACCCACACCCTTGCGGATAATGTTGACGCGCACTTCCTTGTTGGTAAGCTTTTCGAGAGAGGCGGCAAGAGCTTCGGCAGAACCACCCACGTCGGCCTTGACGATGAGGTTGAGTTCGGAAAGCTTGCCTTCCTTCCTATCGTTAAACGTATCTTCCAGGGTCTTGACGTTACGGGAGCGCAGGTCGCGTTCACGAGCGGCCATGCGGCGCTTGCTCGCAATTTCACGTGCGGTCTTTTCGTCGTCGACCACGATGAGGTCGTCACCAGCCTGCGGCGTACCGTCGAAACCGAGCACCTGGCAGGGGCTGGAAGGCGGCACGGCCTTGAGCTGTTCACCACGTTCGTTGAACATGGCGCGCACCTTACCGGCGTAGATACCGCACACAAACGGGTCACCCACATGGAGCGTACCGTTCTGCACGAGGATCGTGGCCATGGAGCCCTTGCCCACGTCGAGCTTGGATTCCACCACGGCACCGCGAGCATGAGCGTCCGGATTCGCCTTGAGTTCCTGAACTTCGGCTTCGAGGGCGAGCGTTTCCAAAAGCTGATCCATGCCCTGGCCCGTACGCGCGGAAACTTCCACGCAGCTCGTCTGGCCACCCCACTGTTCCACTTCCACGCCGCGTTCGGCAAGCTGGGAGCGAATCTTGTCGGGGTTCGCCGTCGGAAGGTCGATCTTCGTGATGGCGACAACCATCGGGACCTTCTCGCGCTTTGCAAGTTCAATACATTCGACAGTCTGGGGCATCACCATGGAGTCGGCAGCCACCACGAGCACGATAACGTCGGTCACCTGGGAACCGCGAGCACGCATGGCGCTGAACGCCTCGTGACCCGGAGTATCGAGGAACGTCACCTTGCCCTGCGCCGTCGTCACTTCGTAAGCACCAATGTGCTGCGTAATGCCGCCCGATTCGCCGGACACAACGTGAGTCTTGCGAATCCAGTCGAGGAGAGAGGTCTTACCATGGTCAACGTGGCCCATCACGGTCACCACCGGATGACGCGGCTTCATGTTTTCCTGGGATTCCTCTTCCACGCCGAGTGCTTCTTCCTCGTATTCTTCCATCAGCTGAGCTTCGTAACCGAATTCGTCGGCAAGAATCTGGATGGTCTCGAAATCGAGGCGGGCGTTGATGGTCACCATCATGCCCATTTCCATGCACTTCGCAATCACGCGGGCCGGCATCTGGTCCATAAGACCGGCGAGTTCACCCACAGTGATGAAGTCGGACGTCTTGAGAATCTTCTTCTCTTCGCCCGTAGAATTGTCGTTGTGTTCCTTGCGGTAAACCTTCTTGACAGGCTTCTTGGAGAGGTCAGCCATAACGCGGGAAACGTTCTGGCGAACCATTTCCTGCTGCTGTTCCTTCTGCTGCTCCTGGCGGTCACGGCCATTGCCGCGACGGTTCTTGTCGTTGCCATGACGGCCGTTCTGGCCCTTCGCTGCATTGCCGCCCTTGCCCGCATTCTGCGAACCCATTCCGGATGCGCTAGCGTTGAAGGCTTCCTGCATGGAGCCGCTGGAGAATCCACCGCTACGGCCGGTGTAGCCGCCGCGGGAACTGCTGGCGCCACCACCCTGACCGGGTCTGCGCTGGCCATTGCCGCGATTGTCGCCTGTGCCACCGGTACGCGGGCCGAACGAACCCGTATAGCCCTGGGCATTACCCTGGCCACGGCCACCCGGTCCCGGACGGCGGTTGTTGCCACGGGCGTTGCCGGCCTGCTGCTGCGACTTCGCGATACGCGCGAGGATGGCAGCATCGGGTTTGAACACCTGCGCCTTCATCGGCGGCTGCTTAAGTTCTGTATTCGCGGTCATCATCGTCGGCTGCGGTGCAGGCGACGGTGCGGGAGCCGCGGGCTTCGGGGCGGGAGCTTCTTCCGCCTTCGGTGCCGGAGTCTTGACTTCGGGAGCGGCCGGCGCTGCAACAGGCTCAGGGGCAGCGGCGGGCTTCACGGAAATCTTGGGTTCGGCGGGAGCCTCCACGGGCTTTTCGACCTTGACCGGTTCGGGCTTCTTCACCTCGGCCGGAGCAGCGGGCGCTGCCGGAGCGGGTGCGACTGCCGGAGCAGCCGGTGCCTCGACCTTCGCGGCCGGAGCGGCGGGAGCGGCAGGTGCAACGGGCGCTGCGGGAGCAGCAGGAGCGGCAGCGGCTGCCTTCGGGGCAGCGGTCTTTGTCGCGGCCGGCTTCTTCACCGTCGAGCGCTTGAGGCTCACCTTCACGCCGTTCTTGGTCGTAGTCGATGTCGTGGACTTGGTCTTTTCGACGGGAGCCGCGGCGGCATCCGAAGAAGCGGGCTTCTTCAGGTTCTTGGCGCGGGCTTCCTGCTTTTTCTTTTCTTCGGCGACGGCAGCTTCGATCTTCTCGAATTCAGAAGCGTTCACCTTCGACACCTGCGTCAATACCTTGACACCGTTGTCGCGCAGAAGTTTCACCACGAAATCGCTCTTGACCCCGTGTTCCTTCGCCCAATCGATTGGTTTAATCTGTTCTTCTATACTCATTCAATAGCCTGTTAATAAATCCCTTTTCTTGAAGAAAGAACCTAGTTGCCTTCTTCCTGTTTTTCGGCTTCACCAAAGAGCGCTTCGACCTTCTGCACGGCGCTGCGATGGAGTTCCTGCGGACGCGGAGCCAGAACCTGAGCCTTGGCTTCGTCATCCTTCTCGGACCATTCCTTCTCGCCGAACACGTCGAGGTCGCGTTCCACCAACTGGGAAGCGAGCTTCACGTTCTGGCCGTTCTTGCCGATTGCCTGGGCCAGGTTGTCGTCGTTGATGACGACCACCACGCGGCGCGTACCCGGAACTTCAGCGAGCTTCACGACATTCGCCGGAGAAAGGGCGCGAGTGATGAACACGTCAAGGTTTTCGTTCCAGTGAACGATATCGATGCGTTCGTTGCCGAGTTCGCGAACAATCGTCTGCACGCGGGCACCCTTCATGCCAACGCATGCGCCGACCGGGTCGATCTTCTCGTCGCGAGAGTAAACGGCAATCTTGGCGCGGTAACCCGGTTCGCGGGCGACACCCTTGATTTCGACGGAGCCTTCGTAAATTTCCGGAACTTCCTGGCGGAAGAGTTCCTTGAGGAATTCGCCACTTGCACGGGACAGGATGACCTGCGCACCGTTCTTCGCGGATTCTTCCACGCGGGCGATGACGGCCTTCACGGACTGGCCCTGCACGAGGCGTTCGTGACCAATCTGTTCACGCGGCGGAATCATGGCTTCGGTCTGCTTGCCCAAGGAAACGATCACGTTGCGGCCTTCGAGACGCAGCACTTCGCCGCTGATCATCGTTCCGATACGGCCACGGTAGGTGTTCATGATCTTCTGGCGTTCTGCATCGCGAATCTGCTGGGTCAAAAGCTGCTTGGCGGTCTGGATGGCCTGGCGACCGAAGGAGGTGGTCGGCACTTCCATTTCGAGGAAGTCACCCGGCTGAGCGTCTTCGTTGTATTCCTGGGCTTCGGCGACGAGCATGTAGCCTTCGTCCATTTCTTCAACTTCTTCGGCGGTCATGTTCGGGTCGTAGTCCGGATAGTCGTCCACGACTTCAACGCGCAGGAACACATGGATGTCGTTCGTTTCCTTGTCGATATCCACTTCAATTTTCTTGTCGATGTGCAAATACTTGCGAGCGGCAGAAATCAGGGCCTGCTTGAGGGCACCCTCGATGATTTCGTCGTCCATGTTCTTGGCTTCCATCACTTCCTTGAGCACTTCAACCAAATTAACCTTGGGTTCGTTCTTTTTAGCCATTTTAGACCTTCCTATTATATTTGTACATCCACTTTCGCGACCAGCACTTCGGAGCGGGGCACGACAACGTCACCGGCATTTCCCTTGAGGGTGATCGTCAAATTCTCTTCGTCCGCAGCCTTCAGCTTTCCGGTAATGGGTTTACCGGTACTGCGCGTCACGCGCACGAACCGCCCGATGTTGCGGGTAAAATCAGCAACCGACTTGAGGGGGCGGTCTAACCCCGGCGACGACACTTCGAGCGTATAGGCGCCATCAATAATGTCCGGATCGAGGTCCAGAGCGTCGGAAAGGTGACGGCTCACATTGGAGCAATCGTCAATCGTTACCCCTTCGGGCTTGTCTATGTATAGGCGGAGCGTCTTGCGCTTCCCGGCACGGAACATGTCCTGTTCCACCAATGTTACGCCAACAGCCTCGCATGCCTGGGCGATGAGCGTATCCAACTTCTGGTTAACCAAATAAACCTCGTATAATAAACGGCGTTCGTATACGGCCCCGAAATCTGCTCATTTAAGCCGAAATCGGGTCCACGAACGTCAAGACACACCAAATAGAGAAATTTTTAGTGGTCTAGGCAACCGCGATTCGCTAAAAACAAGGGATTAAAAGGAAAAAACGCCTCAAATAAACGGCAAAAAGCGAGATGGAAAGTGAAAAAACAAAAAGTTAAACAATTCATTTTTAGTTTTTCATTTTCAACTCTTAATTCCTATATTTACCGCATGGCTTACGTACTTCTGATTATCGCATCCCTCATCGGCATCGCCGTTTCCGTATTCTACCTGTACAAGAACATCGTCCGCATCCGCGAAAAGAACAAGAGCGAGCCGAAGGCGTACAAGCGCGCATCGAACTACATCCTCACCGGACTCTGGTACGGCTACCTGCTCGTGTTCTTCGTAGGCGTCACCGTCAATAACCTAGGGAACTGGTAAGCACAGTTCCTAGTTCCAAGTTCTGAGTTACTAGTAAAGCCTTAATCTAGAAGCCTCTTGATAATAGAAATACTAGTCACTAGCGACTAGTAACCGCATTAGCTTCCAGCCAGCGTTCGTAAAGGAAAAGAGCAATCAGATTCTTGCCGTCCACAAACTTGTGGGCGGCTTCTTCGTACGGGAGCACTTCCGTGCGGATCCACTCGTTCTCTTCGACATAGGTCTGGTTTTTCCCATTCATGGCATCGAGCTGCTCACGGGTCACGTCGCGTTCAATTGCGTACAACCGAATACGCTCGTCCAAGAGCCCGCAGCTGCCCGCAAAACCGGGAGTCGAGCCCTTCCACCAGAATTCGGTAAGGTCGATCAGTTCCGAATCGTCGGCCACAATCTGCGCTTCTTCTTCCAGTTCAGAAAGCGCCACCTTGCGGTAGTCTCCGCTCCAGTCGAGAATTCCCGCGGGTATTTCGAGGGATGTCGTCTCGGAAATGGCCAGGCGGGGCTGGCGCACGAGCAGCAGGTACTTTTCGCCTTCGCAGCGCAGCACCACAAGCACGCCCACCGCGTTCCCGCGCAGAACCACGATTCCGTTGACAGGGCGATTGTCCGAAAGAGTCGCCGTCGCAGACAACTTAATAAACAGCGGACGGTGTTCCTTCCTAAAAAAGTCGACCGAAGCAAAATGAATCTTCTGCACCCTGAACTTGGACTTTACCGCCGAAAGCCAGTCCCTGAAAAAATTGCAGTCGAGAACGACCTGGTAATCGTCTGCCGCGATCTCGGGGGCAAACGTAAATTCAATACCGTCAACAAGCATTAGAAAACCTCGCTAGCCTTACTTTACGACTGTCGCCTCGGACTTCCAGATTCCATAAAGCGAATCGACATCGAGGGAATCGGGGAAGAAGCGCATGCGCTGGATATCATAAACGAAAAGGTCCTTCCTGGCAGCAGGCCCGCAGAACGTCTCGTCACCGTCGGGAACCATGAGTTCTCGCACTATGGTAAAATCATGGTCCAAGGCAAACGTCCCGAAGGAGATGGAGTTCACCGAAGCGCATTCGGGAATCTTTTCCACGTAGTAGAGGCTCGTGTGCCATACCGTGTCGGCGCGTTCCTGCACGTCACCCAACTTCGTCGAGTCGTTCACCCAGCGGGCACTCACACAATAAACGGAATCGCCGAGCGCGCAGAGTTTGCGCATGGGCACGAGCGCCGTATCGCTCAAATCCCAAGAAGACGGGAAAATCGTATCGTTTACCACCGAATCGCACATGTCGACACGCAATTCGCAATCCGACTTCATCGGCCGCCAGTAAAACACTCGGGGCGTAAGACTGTCCAGCACCCTCATTATCGAGGGGGAACCCTTCGTGCGCAACGGAAGCGCATGTACGGAATCGAACAGGGAATCCACAAACAACTTGAACGTATCGAGTTCGAATTTTCCGCGACGCAGGAGGATGGAATCGAGCAGCGAGTCCTCGTCGTTGCGTACCAAGATTTGCGAGACATCCTCCATTTCGTCTTCATCGAGCACGAGCGAAAGGACCGTATCCGGATGGTAGTACGGAGCGGGGCAATCCTCCCCGTCGTATTCAAGAATCACCTTGGGCGAAATAACGAGCGACTGTCCTTCCCTGCTCTTATCGATTTCGATTTCCTTGAGGGCGCAATTGGCGAACGTCCAGAGGTAGCCCATCTGCAGGAACAGCGTATCGGAAACAAGGTGGATGCGCGCACCGGAATCGAGTTCCGCCTTGCGGAAAAAGCCCATGCCCGAAAAGTAATCGTCGCCCGACGAAAGCGGGAGCGCCCCGTCGTCATCCTGCGTACATGCGGTCACGCAGAAGAACAGCGCAAAAAGCGCGACGAGGAGGATTACAACAGGATTTCGATTCGACACGTGCTCTCCAGAAATGCTAAAGCTTTATCTGCTTTACGAATTTAGCAATTTCGACACTGTCGAGCGGATGCGTCTGCGCATAGAGATCGGCCCAGCGCACAAAGAAACCGTTCTGACGCACGGTGAGGAAGAACTTCGCGCTGTCGCGCGGGGCAAGGCGACCGACCGTAGAATTCATGTCGAGATATTCGCCGACGATGAACGGAACCGTATCGGCGGGATTCACAGGATACATGCCCGACATGCGCGAGGTGATGTTGTTCCCGTGATCGAGTTCCACGAAATGCCCCAGGGAATCCTTTCCCGAAGAAAGCACGTAGCCCGGAAGAATCGGATGGATAGGCGCCTCCCCTATGCCGAGCATGGCGTCCATCGTAAGCATCGATTCCTTGCCTTCGAAGTCAAAGTCGCCGGTGATGGTGACCGCCGACCAGTCGAGCGGTTGCCTGGGACAGATTCCCGGATAGCGGCAGCCGTTGTCGATGCTCACCCAGTAAAAGAGCGAATCCTGGCCCATCACGTGGAGGTACGTATAAACTAACGAGTCCTCCCGCTGTACAAGAACGGCGCTCGAAAAATCCTCACGCGGTGCGATCCAATGCAACTTGGCATGCGGAGTCTTCGCCTGCGACGCGACATACCGCAAGAAATCGTTCGGCAAGAAGAATACGGAATCGGAAACGACCCAGGAGCACTGTCCGAGCCCGCCGTTCAGTTCGAACGGAGTCCCGCGCATCGACTCGCACTTCGCCTTCCAGTCGTTTACCACGACCTCCTCGTTTTCCGGAAGCGGGAGCATGTTCACCAGCTTCTCGGCAAAACCCAGCTTTATGAAAAGGAAAAAGAAAAGGCACAGGAGGAACACCCGGACTACCGGATAGTTCCGCCGTTTAGACTTGTACTTCTTTTTACAACGATGTTCCGAAAAGCCTTCAGCCATCCGATTACATCAGGAAATAGGCGGCAAGACCGCCACCGAGCAGCAGAAGGATAAGGATAATGAAGAATACGGTCTTGCCCGAGGAGGATTCTTCCTCGAAAGGCATGTTCATGCCCTTCGCGGCAAGCTTCTTCTCGTCTTTCACGACCGCATTGAAACTCTTGGTAAAGCGACGGTTATGGCTGGTGCGGCGTTCGGACCGCATATCGCTTTCCGCCATGGAGCCATTCTGCGACGCGACCGGAGACGGTTCCGGCTCCACCGGAGCGGCAGGAGCGGGTTCCTGTGCAGCAGGAGATTCTGCCGGCCCGCGGCTATGCAGGGAGAACGACATCATCTCGGCTTCGAACGAGAACACCTTGAGCGAGCGATCGAGGCCAGCCTTCCTGAGACCGTCGGCGATGGAAGGACTGTTGCTGAGGAGAGCAAGCATGCCCCCCTTACTCGAAAGTTCACTCTGGAACTGCACAAAAGCATTGTAGGCATCGCTATAAACGAAATCGAGCCCAGTCAGGTCGACCGCCACGAACTTATCATCGGGATTGTCATCGATCAACTTGCGGGCGTCCTTCTTGAACTGCTCAGCGTCAAACGCCCCAATCGGATTGAGCGGTGCGGACAACAAGTCAAAAATGCCAACTTCGCGATAGTTCTTCAATTGCGTCATATGCAGAAATATAAACTAAAAAACGGGGGATGTGAAAAATTTGGCTCGAAAAATGTTAAAATCAGGCAACATTTGTCACTCTTCCCACTGTATACCGCCGGAAGGACGCGTTTCCAAGACTTCCTCGGAAGTTTCCTCCACGACCGGCGCTGCCGGAGCGTTCTCCTGCGGGGCCGGTTCATCCTCGGCCTTCACTTCGGGCTCTTCCGCCTCCGCACCGAGAAGCGTGGTCGGGGCCGCAGCAGCGGGCCTTACCGGCTCGGGCCTGGGCGCATGCGAGAACAGGTACGGGCTAACGCTTATGCTCACGCGGTGCACCGGCGAAAGAACCGGGTGCGATTCAAACGCATAGTCGACACGCAGGAACTTCGCGATGACGATACCCGCACCCGCGGTAAAGCTCCGGAACGTCGTAAAGCTAGACAGGCCCGCGCGCAGGCTGAGCCCGAAATCGAAGGAAAACTCTATACCGCCACGGCCACCCGAAAGCCAGTCCAGCGGATTCCTCCAGAGGGGATCGCCGCGGGATTCGTCGGTCTCGAACCCGAGGTCGCGCGCCTCGTGCCTAAACACGCCGGCGCTCTGCCAGTAGAGCCCGAGCTTCCCGTAAAGGTAGCGGATGTCCAGGCCGTAGCTTGCAGCAAGGAAGAGGTCCGGAGCGGAATATTCGAACTCGCCCGAATCCCATTTCGTCGCAGAAGAGGTCCAGCCCTTCAAGAGTCCCGAAACGTAAAGGTCATCCAAAATGCGGTAACGCAGGCCCACATCGCCGCGGAAGCCGAAACCCGACTGGTCCATGTCGCGGTACAACAGGTGGAATCCTACGCCCAGTTCGAAACGGTCAAAAATGCGGCGGCCCCATGTAGCCGAAAGCATCCAGTCGGCAATCGAAAGCGTCTCGTAGTCGCTACCTTCGGGCAGCGCATCGCCCTCGCGAATGAGCGGAATGTCGTCGGCGCCGAAGCGAGCAAAAGAAATCCCCAGCCCCTGGTCGAGCCCCAGCGGAAGAGTCACCGACGCATAATCGTAACGCGTGTCCTCGAAATATTCCGTATGCGAGAAACTCGCCCACATGTAGCGCACATTGGAAAGCTGGTACGGGTTGGAAACAAGCCCGAGGTAATCGCCATCAATCGCCATCGTCGTAGAACCGAGCGCGGCAGAACGTGCTCCCGGTTCGATATCGAGGGAGGCGTTCGCACCAGCCACGCGGTCGACGGCCAGAGCAGGCACGGACACGAGCGCCACCATGCCGACAAACATTTCAAAAAAACTCGCGATTCTCATATTCTGTCCATAAAATAGATTTTTCACATTTCTGAGACCAACCTAAAAAGCCCTTATTGCGCATTTCAAGACAATTCGAGCGTATTTCGCAAGCAAAGCCAGTGCCGCGCAATGAATGCAAAAAGAGCCTTCACATGCCACCATGCAGCCAAGCACCGCCAGCCGTTTGTTAAATTACGCAGCATGGAACTTCCGGAACACATCGAACAATTTCTGCAGTACATCGCGGAGAGGCGCAGGTTCTCGCCGCGCACCGTAGACACGTACCGAAAGTCGCTCGAGAAGTTCCTCTCGCACCTGGGTTACGACGCATCGCGCATCGAAAACGCTCCGGCACTTTCCGTCTTCTCCGAGATGAACGTGAAAGCCTTCGTGTGGGACCTGAAGATGAAGCAGAAGCTCGCCCCCACGAGCATTTGCGAGCACCTCGCCGCCCTGAAGAGTTTCGGCAAGTACCTCATCAAGAGCAAGACGCTCGAGAAAAATCCCGCAGAGAACATCCCGATGCCCAAACGGCCGAAGCGGCTCGTGAACGTACTCGGCCAGAAGGACCTCGCGCCCGAGAAATTCCCTGAACTCGAGAACCCGACGCTCCCGCAGGTACGGGCGCGCATTCTGCTCGAACTCATCTACGGTTCCGGGCTCCGCATCTCGGAATGCCAGATGCTCACGTGGGACCGGATCGACACCAACGCGAAACTCGTGCGCGTGCTTGGCAAGGGGAACAAGGAACGCATCGTGCCGCTCACCGGAAGTTTCATCGAACGCATCGCAAATTACAGACAAATGCAAATCGAAGCAGGTCACCAGCCTACCGCCACAGGCTACGTATTCCTAAGCGAAGACGGCAGGCCCTATGGACTGCGCACCCTCCGGAACGACATCCACGACTTGCTCCGCGAAATCGGATGGGAGGGCAAGGCGAGCCCGCACGTGCTGCGGCACAGCTTCGCCACGCACCTGCTCGAAAACGGCGCCGAAATCATGAGCGTAAAAGAGATGCTCGGTCATTCGAACATCTCCACCACTCAAGTTTATACGCATGTAAATGCAGAACGCCTGCGCGCCGCCTTCAAGAAGACGCACCCGCGAGCCTAGAGTTTCGTGATGCAGCGGACAGATTCAAGAATCGGACTGCCGACGCCGCAATTTTATACAAACTAGAAGAAACTTCCCTTTATGCCGACAGCGATAGTCCACTGCTGGAGGATATCATTCCAGTCCGGAGCATCCCATTTGCGCATCGGAGAATCATCGTATTCATTTTTCGGATTGGCAGGATTGCTCTTGTCGTGAATAGGCACAGACAGCGCAAGGAACACCGGGAAATCCGCATTCGAGAATTCGATGCCGTAAGCAATCGCAAGCGACCAGGCCTGGTGATCGGGATCCGGACGCGGGTCGTACGTATCCGCCTTCTCGGAACTGATCCACGCCACGCCGAGAGGCACGGAGAAATTGAGACCGAGGCTCTGCACAATCCCCGGACGACCACGGTAGCCATAGGCGACAGACGCGCTCACGGAAGGCGGCGTGTAGGCGCCCAAATCGTTTTCGCCATAGGGTTTGAAACGGTATTCGAAGCGGTCGCCTTCGTGCTTGATATCCTTCCAATAAGTATCGTTGAACTCGTTCTCACCCGAAATCAAATGCATTGCGAACGGGTGCGTGTAACTCAGGCTGTAAAGCCAGATTCCCTTGTCGGTATCGCGGCTGTAATCCCAGCCGAGCGTGAGGGAATAAAGGCCCGAGCCCTTCTGGAAACTCGAAGGCAGAAACTCTTGTGCGGCATCGTTACCGCGCTTGATGTCGTACTGGCCCGTAGGAATCGAGAGGCTTGCCGAAAGCGATGCTGCGCCACCGCTACCGATGGTCTTGCTGAAATCGAAACTGATATCGCCGAGGCCACCTGTGCTCCTGTCTGCCGGAGCCTGGTTACTGCGATACTGCACTTCGCCCTGATGCGACACGAACGGGATGGAAACACCGAGCTTCGTGGACCAGGTAGGCTTGATGGAGAAATGCGGGGTGAGCGTCAAGGCGGAGAAGTTCTGCCCGACATTGTACTTGGTGAACACTTCCGTCTCAAGGTAGCCACCGGAGACTCCCTGACCAATCCACTTGATGCCGTCGCCGGAACCACCACCGGAACCGCCCGCACCGCAGCCGCCAATGGACTGCCACGGAGTCGCAGGTTCGACAGGAACATTGTACGAAACAAAGAAAGAGGCAGCGGCCAAAACCGCAACTGCACCGTATTTAAAAATATTCTGCTTTTTCATGGTGCACCTCACGGGAGTTCAAGCAGGAAGCCGTAGTTTGTACCAGTAGCAAGGAACTTGCCATCGGGAGAACGCCCTCCCATCATGGGAACGGAAGCCACCGTACGGGCTTCCCCCACCCATTCAACAGAGAGGTCGACAGGCGCGCCCGCAAGCAAACGGACTTCGCGCATCACGGTACGGCCGACGGAACCATCCTGAGTAGACGTTTCACGGAGGTCGCTCTTGTTGAGCATCTGCGGCCAATTCTGCGGGAACTCGGTCCACAACACGTACAGGTGTCCATTGTATTCAAACCAGTGCGGCTGAGCCGGATCCGATGTCGAACCCGACAAGCGTTCAATCTTCACCGGAACGGAAGACGAAGAAAGTTCCTGGATGTAAGCTTCCCAGGTGGCTGGATTTTCCAGCATGTTATACACAACGAACTTGCCATCCGGAGAAATCAACGGGCTGTCTATATCCCAGGAAGAACGGTCAGCAGGCTTCTTGAGCGTCTTGGCCTTCTTGAGCCCGCCATTAGCAAAATCGACAAACACGATTTCTTTCTTCTCGCTCACGTAAGTAAGACGGACATCCTTCGTACCGAAGAATCCCTCCACAGTGGAGTCAGCGGCATCTTCTTCGACGCTTGCATCCGGAGAAACCCAGAGATGCGGAGTCGCCGTTTCAATAATATCCTTGTCGTAGAACCAGAACTTCTTGCTGTCGGAAAGGCGCACGGCAAACATGCCATAGTCCAAGTCATAACACGACTTGCGGCCATTGATATCGTAGGCTCGGAGCGCCACGACATAATCGGGATGCGTACTCCATTCCGGATCCTGGAACTGGCAATCGCCCGCATCAAAATCCGCCATCATGTACCAAAGCACCTTGCCCGCCGTATCGGAAATCGTCAAGCGGTCATGCTGGACAACATCCGCCTTTGAAACCGTATATTCCGAATCGGGACGAGTCACCTTAAGGTCACTGCCGAAGTTGAGCCAAAGCATGGACGCCGGGAAATTCACCGTATCCTGCGAAACGGACGGATTGCAAATCTGCTCCATCGTATTCACCGGATACACTGAACCAGAAGCCTGGCTAGCGGTATCACCCGCCTCGGCCTCGAACGGTTCGGGAGAATAGCACGCGACAAGCAACGCGGGCAACAATATTCCAAATAACTTCTTCATTTACTTTTTTCCAAATAACCCCTATCGTTCGCCCTACGGACTCACTTCAGGATGACACAAACAATTACAGTTTCACCTTCACCTTCTCGCGCATGGCCATGACCTGCGCCTTGGCTTCTTCCACGGTATCGCGACGGGCAAGCAACACGCCCAGGCGGCGGTGGCCCTTAAGTTCGGGCTTACCGAACAGGCGGAGCGCCGTATCGGGTTCGGCGAGCACATCTTCCAAGCCACCGAACTTCACGTGGTCGGAATTGCCGTCCACCACAATCGCCTTCGAGGCGCTCGGGCCGTGGAACGCAATGTTCGGGATGGGCAAGCCAAGGATGGCGCGGGCATGCAGTGCAAATTCAGAGAGGTCCTGGCTGATGAGGGTCACCATGCCGGTATCGTGCGGACGCGGGGAAACTTCGCTGAACAGCACCTCGTCCTTGCACACGAAGAGTTCCACGCCGAAGATGCCGCGACCACCGAGGGCGTCCGTCACCTTCTTCGCAATCACCTTCGCCTGTTCCAGCAGTTCCGGTTTCATCGGCTGCGGCTGCCAAGATTCCTGGTAATCACCGCCCACCTGGTGGTGGCCAATCGGTTCCAGGAAACTCGTGCCCGCCACATGGCGAACCGTGAGCAGGGTAATTTCGTAATCGAACGGCACGAAACCTTCCACAATCACACGGCTGGCATGGCCCGTACGGCCCTCATGCTGGGAAATATCCCAGGAGTTCTGGATATCGGCTTCGGTCTTGATGACACTCTGGCCGTGGCCCGAGGAACTCATCACCGGCTTCACCACGCAGGGGATGCCGATTTCCTTGACGGCGGCCTTGAAATCTTCAAAATTGTCGGCGAAGCGGTACGGGCTCGTCTTGATGCCGAGTTCTTCGGCAGCCAGGCGACGGATGCCTTCGCGGTTCATGGTAAGCTTGGTGGCCTTCGCGGTCGGGATGACGGTAAAGCCTTCCTTTTCGAGTTCTACGAGCGTATCGGTCGCAATCGCCTCCACCTCGGGAACGATGTAGTCCGGCTTTTCCAGTTCAATCACGCGGCGGAGTTCGGCACCGTCGAGCATGTTGATGACATGGCTGCGATGAGCCACCTGCATACCGGGAGCATTGGCGTAGCGGTCCACGGCAATCACTTCGACGCCCAGACGCATCATCTCGATGATGACTTCCTTGCCCAGTTCGCCTGCTCCACAGAACAGGACCTTGGTAGCGCTAGAACTTAGAGGTGTACCGATTTCTGCCATAAAATACTCCTTGATTTTCAAATAATATAGATATTAGACAACAAGAAAACACACCCAAAGTACCAAAAAGCCCTGCCGAGGCAGAGCTTCTTCAATTTTTATGGATTTGCCAAAATGTTTTGCCTAGTCTAAAATTTCAAGTCAACCGGATTGAACGTGAAGCGTATGCCCGAACGGAGCCAGCCATCAAAGCCGTCGTCACCTTTGACATGAGTGAGATTTTCGTAATAGCGGAAGCCGCCACCCACGTAGAAACCGAACCAGCCGTTCACCTTCATGCGGTAGACACCGTCGAGCAGGTATTGCGCTTCCTCAATTCCCGACGGAGAATTTTCGGCACCGGCAAGTGCCACGTTGTAATCGGTGTACATTTCCTTGTCGCCCTGGCGGAGCCATGCGAGCGTAAGCGCAAGTGAATGCGGGCCACGGGACCAGCCGATATCAAGCCACACGTCAAGAGCATCGGCGCCACGACGGTACCCAATCGGATAATCCACAAAATAGGCATCGGCGTAATCTATGTCCTGCTGCTCACGGAAGTTGCTGCGGTAGTTGCGACGGCTCGTGTACTTGAGCAGCGGAAGCCTGCTGTTGTTCGCCACAGGGTCGGTACGCACCACGTCGAGTCTCCAGGAGAACTTTCCCGCAGTCCGCGTTTCCAGTTCATGGTAATAGCCGAAAAGGAAGTTGATGACGGAACGGCTCGTGCCAAAATTGTCATCCTCGCCCACCGGGCTATTGATATCTTCCATGTTCACCTGGCCGTAGAACCGCGCACCGTTCGAAGTCTTGTAGCCCAGTTCCACGGAAGTCGCCGCGGAGGTGTATCCGTTTGCATAATTGTCGTGCCAATAGATGAAGGGGCTGATGGAACGGAACTCGGGCGACTTGCCCCCTATCATGCTCTGCTCGGCCACGTATATCCAGAACTTGCCGGTCTCGATACCGAAGCGGTGAAACACGAACGTCTTGACATTCTCATCGTACACGCGATTGCGCTGGTTTGCCACCTGGTTGCCGGGGTCGGTACATTTTTGCACATAGGCCTCAGTGCCCACGGGCGGGCAGCCGTTTTCGCCACGCATGTCGCCGTAAAGCCATGCATTGAGGGAACTGAAAAGGAAATCGTAGCGGAAGATGCTCGGAGCGAATTTCCAGTACAGGCCGTCGTGATACGGGGCCCCGCCCACAAGGATATCGTTCTTGGAAACCTTCAGTTCGTCAACCGCAAAGCGACCGAACTGCACGTAGCCCACGGGATTTTCCCACACGGCATAGGCATTGTTCGGAACGTTGATATCGAGTTCGCTCGGCTTGTACGTAAAATTCTTGTGCAAATTGTCTTGATACCAGGCTTCGAGATCGCGCCGGAGAGGCAGATCCAGCAAGACGTGGAAATCCTTGTAAGCTGCGCGGAAACTGAGCGTGAAGAACGGCGACACGTGTTCCTCGTAACTGCGGGCGTTCTCGAGCGGAATCTGCAGGCCGCGCCAGTTGTGCCCGTACCAGTCCGCGGTATCCACAGCGAAGGTGGGGTCGGTCGGGCCACCATTGAACCCGAAATCGACATCGGCGCCAATCTGGAAATAGCCGTTCTGGCCCGACTCCGGATGCGCCGGAGCCGCATTGCACATGACCGCCATAAACAGCGAACAGAAGCCTATGAACGAACTGCGGAAAGCCATACCTGTAAAATAATAAAAAAAGCGAACGCCTGGCATTAAGCCAGGCGCGCAAAAATCAAAGAAGAGTCGCCCGAGCAGGGAGACCCGGGCGACTCCCTTGTGTTGTGGTGAGTGCGCTAGAGAGGCGCACCCTGTGTGTGTGTGTGTTATTTTTTCCCGTTAACGGGAAAACTTGCTAAAACACGTCGCTTCCGCGGAGGAATGCCGGCACGTCGTAGTCGACGCCACGGCTCCTGAGAGCGCAAGCTTCGTGGGCAGCCGTAACCGCGGCCGGGATGCTCTTCTCGGCCATCGTGTTGCGGATGTACGTCGGGGTATCGAGCGACGGTTCTTCCTGCATCGGGGCAGGCTTTTCAGAAACCGTGTTCATGATATCCATGTCGGCAACAGGAGAAAATTCCTGGGTTTCCGGAAGCGAGGCGTTCGGAGTTCCGAGAATCACTTCTTCTGCGGGAGCCGTTGCCGAGAATCCCGGTGCGGCAAAGCTGGAAGACGTGCCCTGCACGGCGCCATGCTGAGTGAACACGGACTGCGGAGCGGCAGGAACTTCGGTCCTCACGGCAGGCATGGGAACAGTCTGCGCGAGGGCGACAAAGTTGAGCGACGTCGGACGCGGAGTGGCGGCGACAGGCTGCGGCTGCTGCGGGGCTGCCTGCGGAGCCGGTGCCGACGGAGCACCGAGGGAATTCACGAGATCGCTTGCACGGGGAGCAGCCGGAGCAGTGTAGGTCTGCTGCATCGGGGCAACCTGAGCCTGGGTCATCTGCTGGTAGCCGGTATTGCCGCAGCCGGTAGCGATGATGGTGATGCACACCTTGTCGCCGAGTTCCGGAAGCAGGATATCGCCCATGATGATGTTCGGGTCGTTCTTGTCGCTGACTGCTTCGTGGATGTGTTCCATCGCCTCGTTGTATTCGAGCATGGAGAAGTTTTCGCCATGGGAAACGTTCACGAGCACGCCGGTAGCACCGTCCACGTTGATGTCTTCAAGCAGCGGAGAAGAAAGTGCCATGTCGGTAGCGCGGATGCCGCGGCCTTCGCCTTCGGCGATGCCGGTACCCATGAGGGCGGAGCCGCCGTTGGTCATCACGGTCTTGATGTCGGCAAAGTCGACGTGGATGAGGCCATGACGGAACATGATGTCGCAAATGCTGCGCACTGCGTTGCCAAGGATTTCGTCGGTGAGCTTGAAGGCGCCATCAAGGGTAAGACCCTTGTCGGTGTTCTGCACGACGTTCATGAGCTTCTCGTTGTCCACCACGATCATGGTGTCCACGGAGGTGCGGAGGTTCGCGATACCTTCGGAAGCGAGAGTGCCGCGGCGCTTGCCTTCGAACTTGAACGGCTTCGTAACGACAGCAACCGTGAGGATACCCATTTCGCGGGCGACATTACCCACGACAGGAGCAGCACCCGTACCGGTACCACCACCCATGCCGGCGGTAATGAAAATCATGTCGGCGCCCTTCATGGCTTCCTTGATTTCCTCGATGTTCTCTTCGGCGGCCTTGCGACCGACTTCGGGCTTCATGCCAGCACCGAGAGCCTTCGTGAGCTTCTTGCCAATCTGGATCTTGTGATCGGCAAGGCTCAGTTCGAGAGCCTTAGCGTCGGTATTCACAGCGTAGTATTCCACGCCCTCGATGTTCATGCCGACCATGCGGTTCACCGTGTTGCCGCCGGCACCGCCGACGCCAAACACTTTCACCTTGGCGTTATTGAGGATGGATTCATCCATTTCGATATGGGTCGCCCCGTTTATGAATTCACTCATGGTTTATCTCCCTGTATTAGATTGAGTGGTTGTTTTTGTTTAAAAGTATGTGCGAACAAGATCCTTGAGCCACTGTAAGCCCTTCTTGACGGAGACCGTAAGCTGTTTCCCCGTCTCGTACTTCTTGTTCTCGCTGCGCTGGCGCGCCGCATAATGCAATAGACCGATACCCGTCGCGTACGAAGGCTTGCGGAATGCATCCTGAATTCCGCTGACGCCCTTCGGGCGACCGATACGTACCGGTTTCTCGAAAACCTTCTCGGCAATCTCGTCGATACCGTCAAGAGCGCAGCACCCGCCGGTAAGCACGATGCCTCCATTGATGAGGCCGACAATCCCGTGCTTTTCGAGATCCTTCTTCAGGAGCTTGAAGATTTCTTCGACACGGGCGGTAATCACGCGGGCAAGCAAATTGCGCGAGCACAGAACGTCTCCGCGTTCACCGACACCGGGAACCGGGAACGTCTCGTCCGCATTGAGGTTGGTAATCTTGCACGTACCGTATTTCTTCTTGATTTCTTCGGCCTTCGAAAGCGAGATAGGCACCTTCAGGCACTTGCTGATATCGCTCGTGATGCTGTTGCCCGCGATGTCGAGCGACGCGGTATAGCGCAGCGATTCACCCACGAAAACGGCGACATCGGCGGTACCTGCGCCCACGTCCACGAGGGCGACGCCCAGTTCCTTTTCATCGGCGGTGAGCACGGCGTATGCGGCGGCAAGAGGTTCCCAAACAAACTCGACGGTATGGAGACCGGCGCTACGCACGCACTTGTCCAGGTTCTGGATAGCGCTCGGGCGTGAGGTGACCACCTGAACTTCCACACCGAGGCGGCGTCCGTTGAGCCCCTTCGGATTCCTGATACCCGTCTGGTCGTCAAGAGTGTATTCACCCGGGAACACGTGAATAATCTGGCCTGCGGACTCGGGAATGGTGCTAGCCTGATCCTTCACCATCTCGATATCCTGGCTGCGGACTTCGCCGGTCGGGAGCGTAATCAGCCCCTTGTAATTGACGGCGGAGACATGCATTCCCGCAATGCCCACGTACACATCGTGGACATCCACTCCGGTAATAGATTCGACAGTCTGTGCGGCCTGCTTCAGCATTTCGACCACATGGTCGAACTCGTCGGCATTGGTCAGCGGGAAATCGCCGCATTCCAGCACGCGCACGGAATCTCCGTTCGCCACTCCCGCGAACAGATTGATTTTTGAGGCACCGATATCCAACCCGAATATCAGATCTTCTTTCCTTATTTCATTTCTCGGTTCATCCATTGACACACCTCTTGTCGAAATTCCTTACATAAGCAAAACCGGCATATCGCAAATCAATTTCACCAGCGCAACGCAAATCCTGCGGGAAACCCACCTTCACCATGTCGTACAGGGCGAACAGATCTCCATTCCATCCCGTCGCCGGGTAGAGTACGTGGAATTCCACGTCCCTGAAAATCACTTCAAAAGCCTTGTCCTTCTGCGACCAGCCAACCTGCGACACGAGCGCATACTGGTTCGGGTCCGCCTTCTTCATCTCGGCGAGGAACCTGCAGATAGGCTTTATCTCGCTCATCGATTCGCGTTCCACAATCGGCAGGCGGAGCGCAGTCGATGTCGAAAGCGGGAGCGGCACTCCCCTTTCGGAATACACGGTCGCCTTTCCGCCGTCGAAGAACGAAGCCACGGCCTTCGATTCCTCGAGCACGATGGACATCGAAGACGGGAAATGCTTCTGCACCCGCACCGAACGAATAAGCGGGACCTGGATGAGCATCTTCTCAATAGAATCCGGGTAGACTTCGGACATGAGCATGCCCGGTTCCACCTGAGCGTTCTGGATGACATCTTCCCATGAAAGCATGCGGTTCCCTTCGATATCGATATAGCGCAGGTGACGCAGTTCCAGCGGGTTGAAGCGCTGCACATAGAAGCGGTTCGTCCAGAGAGCCACCCCGGCAACAATCAAGAGGACGCAGAGGATCCAGCCACGACGCTTGAACCAGCGGAAAGTATCCTGGACACGGCGCTTCATCTTCTGCGCACGGGCCTGCTTCCGCTTGCCTTCGTTGTAGCCTATACGGCGTCCCAAGAATGTCGTCTTGGATTCGGTCAAACGCACTCCTCCAGAATACGGGTTCCAAGCTTGTAGATGTTGCCGGCGCCCATCAAGACCACCACGTCGTTCTTGCGCAGTTCCGTCTTGAGAATCGGGAGCAGGTTCATCTGGTCGCCCACGAACCGCGCGTTGCGGTGACCGCGGTCGCTTGCGCTATTGGCCACAAGCGCCCCGGTGACGCCCTCGATCGGGCGTTCGCGGGCTGCATAAATATCGGTCACGAGAAGCACGTCGCAGTTGGCGAAAGCCATACCGAAGGCTTCGTGCTGGTCGCGCGTGCGGGAGTAAAGGTGCGGCTGGAACGCGACAACGATGCGCTTGTCCGGGAATGCCTCGCGGAACCCGAGAAGCGTCGCGGTCGATTCCGTCGGGTGGTGCGCATAATCGTTGAACACCATCACGCCGTTCTTCTCGCCCATGAATTCAAAGCGGCGGGTCACGCCCTGGAAGGCCGCACAGGCCTTGCGCGCGACATCGGCAGAAATACCTTCCTCGACAGCGAGCGCCACCGCGGCAGTCGCATTGAGCACGTTGTGGCGGCCGGGAATCTGGAGGCGGAATTCGCCCAGATTTTCGCCGTCGTTCAAAATTTCAAATACCGGGAAGCCCTTTTCGAAGCGCAGGTTGTCCACGCGGTACTTGGCCTGACGGCTGAAACCGTAGGTAATCACCGGCTTCCTCACGCGGGAGAGAATCGCCTGCACGTTCGGGTCGTCAAGGCACAAAATAGCCTGTCCGTAGAACGGAATCTTGTTCACGAACTGCACGAACGCATCCTTGATTTCCTCGATGTTCTCGTAGGTATCCAGGTGGTCGGCATCGATATTGGTGACGATGGCCGAAGACGGCATCATCGAAAGGAAACTGCGGTCGAACTCGTCGCTTTCGGCAATCAGGTAATCGCCCTTGCCCACCTTGGCGCCGGAGCCCTTGCCCTTCACCACGCCGCCCACGATGATAGTCGGGTCGAGGCCGGCCTCTTCCCAGATTTCACCGACGATGGATGTCGTAGTCGTCTTGCCGTGCGTTCCGCAAATCGACAGCGTGTACTTCATGCGCATGAGCTCGCCGAGCATTTCGGCGCGACGGATTACCGGAATACGGCGGTTACGCGCTTCGACCAGTTCGGGATTGTCGTGCGGCACAGCGGAGGAATAGACGACCAGGTCGGCGCTTTCCACATTCTTCGCCTCGTGCTTCGGAGCAATCTTGATGCCCAGGCCCTTGAGGTAGTCGATCACCGGACTCTCGCCTGTATCGGAACCGCTCACCTCGAAGCCGTTCACGTGCAACACTTCCGCGATGCCCGACATTCCGGCACCACCGATGCCCACAAAGTGCAGGCGACGGACTCGTTTACAATCATTAATCTGCATTAGACATCTTCCTTTGAAATGCTCTCACGCACAGTCAATTCGCTCTTTTGAGGATCACCCGCAAAAATATTACAACCCTCTTTTAAGAGAATCTCTTTCGCAATCCTGTCCGCGGCATCGGGCATCCCGAGGCCTTTAGCGGCGACCGCCATCGAACCAAGTTTATCAGAATCAGCAAGGAGGTTTTCCACCTTGTTCCACAAATCATTCGGCTCGCTGTCCAGTTCCACAAGGCATGCGCCCGCCTTCTCGACCACGCGGGCATTGTGTTCCTGGTGGTTCGCCGTCGCATGCGGGAACGGAAGCAGAATCGAGGGTTTCCCGAAGGCGAGAATCTCGGCAAGGGCCGACGCACCCGCACGGCTGATGATCAGGTCGGCATGCTTCATGTAGGCATAGATTCCATCGAGGAACCCGCGGATAGCGATATTCGGTACATCGCCCACGCGAGCGGTGATGGCGTCCACGTTCTTCACGCCCACCTGCCACACGACACTCACGTCGTCACGGGCGGCAATCCGCTTGATGCTTTCTTCGATTTTAGCATTGATGCCGGCAGCACCCTGCGAACCGCCCACGATGAACACGGCCTTCTTGCCTTCCGCAAATTCGGCCGGACGGGGAAGCGAATCGCCATCGGGCAACTTGCGCACCGGGTTTCCGAACACCATGCACCTTCCCGCGGGGAAGAACTTCGCCGCATCTTCGGAAGACACGAAAATAGTCTTAGCGTAACGGGAACCGAACTTGTTCGCAACGCCGGCAACCGCATTCTGTTCTTGCAGGTAGACGGGAATGCCGAACGAACCCGCGGCAAGCACGATCGGGAGCGAAACGTAACCGCCGGTAGCGACGACCACATCGGGGTTCACCTTCTTCACGACGCTCTTCGCGCGCACCAGCGACTTCGAAAGCTTGAAGGGAAGCGCCAGGTTCTTGAGGAACGGCCCGCGGTGCAGCGGTTCGGCCGTGATGTATTCATAGGGCCAGTTGCCTGCCACCAGGCGTTCTTCCATAGAATCCTTACGGCCGGCAAACGTAATGTCCGCCACGCCCATTTTCTTGAGGCTCTCGGCAATAGCTACTGCCGGGAAGATGTGGCCACCGGTGCCACCGCATACAAACAGGAACTTTTTCATGTTTCAGTCCTCGCTATATCAAATCCACCAAACGTATAGACGTTCGTGCGGTCTCCGCCCGAATACGCCTCGTCAATCTTCTTTCCGGTACCCGCCTTCGAAATGTTCAGCAAGATGCCGATGAACAGTCCGGAAATAATCAGGTTCGTGCCGCCGAAGCTCAGGAAGGGCAGCGGCTGTCCCGTAGTCGGGCCCAGCCCCGTACTCACGCAGACATGCACGATGAAATTCAAGAAAAGCGAAATAGTCAACGCCACCGAGAGGCACTTGCCAAATCGCGTCGGGCAGTTCCTCGCGATCTCGAAGCCCTGGTAGAAAATGACCGCAAACACACCGAGAACGGCAGCCGTCCCCAGGAACCCGAACTCTTCGCCAATCACGCTGTAAACCACGTCCTTGTGCGCCTCGGGCAAATAACCGAACTTCACGGAACCGTTTCCGACACCCGCACCGAAGAACCCGCCGTTTCCGAGAGCCTCCAGCGAGCGCTCCACCTGTTCAACGCCGTTCTTGTGTTCATCCGGATTGAGGAACGCCCCGATACGGTTCGCCACATGGAATCCCTTTTCGGAGACCGCCGATTTCACAAGTAGGCCTATGATACCCACAAGCCCGTAGACGCCAAATCCGGCAGCAACATACTTCAGCCTCGCACCGGCGACAAACAGCATCGAAAGCATGATTCCGCAGAACATGATGAGCATGGAGTAGTTCGGCTGCAGCACCAGCAATGCCGACACGATGACCAGCGGAACCGCGGGCTGCTTGAGACTGCACCTGATGGACTTGATATCGGCCCCGGCGTCGGACACCTTGGTCGCAATCATCAGGATAAACCCGAACTTCATGATTTCGGAAGGCTGTATGCCCAGAATCCAGCGGTTTGCCCCCTTGATTGCAGTTTCAGGATGGAGCCATCCCTTGGCAATGGCCGCAAACGTGAGCGCGCAACCCAAGAAGAAGATGACGCGAGAGCCCTTCTTCCAGATGGAATAATCGACACGGGCACCGAAGAACATGGCGACAAGGCAGGCGACCACCTTGGTGCAATGCTGCACCAGATAGTATTCCGGAGACCTGCCGTCAAGCACCGCACGCGGCGAAGTCGCCGTGTACACGACAAATATGCCGAACACTATCAACAGCATCGTTGACAGCATCAGCAATTTGTTTACGCCTGTCGCCTGGGTGTTACTCATATATTCCTAATCTCTACTATTTCACCTTCGCGGGAGTGAAGTTCATGAGGGCTTCCACCACCTGCTCCATTTTCATTCCGCGGCTGCCCTTCACCAAAAGCACATCGCCTTCAGAAACGACATCGCCGAGGAACTCGATGGCATCCTTCACGGAATCGAAGTGAAACGCATGCGCCATGCCGCGCTCTTCTGCGCCCTTGACAAATTCCTTCGCCTGTTCGCCCACGGCAAGCAGGAGGTCAAAATTCATTTCCGGCACGAGCCTGCCGATTTCCCTGTGCAAATCCTTGCTAGCCGCGCCGAGTTCGAGCATGTCGCCCAGAATCGCGATACGGCTACCCTGCACGTTCATGTTCCCGATGGTCTGGAGCGCCATGCGGGTAGAAGACGGATTCGCGTTGTAGCAATCCGAGACTATCTTGAAGCCGTTGCCCTTGCGGATTTCCATGCGCATGTTGGTCGCGCGGAAGTTCTTGAGCGCCTTCGCGATATCGGCCTTCGGCACGCGGAAAGCCGTACCCACGGCAATCGCCGCGAGCGCATTGTAAAGGTTATGGATTCCCGGGACTCCGAGTTCGAAATGCGTACGGCCGATGTAGAAGTCAGCGCAGGCATTCGCGTTCCAGGCAAGCTTTTCGGGCTTCACCATACCGCGGCGCACGCCGAAAGTCACCACCTTCATGTTCTTCGTCGAACGGACCTTGCAGAGGTGCGCGTCGTCCGCATTCACGATAAGCGTTCCACCGGCCTTGAGACCGTCCTTGATGGTAATCTTCTCGTTGAACACGCCGTCCAGATCCTTGAGGCGTTCCAGGTGGCTAGCGCCGATATTGGTAATCACGGCCACGTCGGGTTCAGTAGCGAGCGAAAGCGGGCGGATTTCGTCCGGGCCGCTAGTGCCCATTTCGACGACGGCGGCTTCGTGGCTGTGCTTCAGCTGGAAAAGCGTCATCGGGACACCGATGTGGTTGTTAAAGTTTCCCTGCGTCGCATGGGTGTTGAACTTCATCGAGAGAACGGCCTTCGTCATCTCCTTGGTGGTGGTCTTGCCGTTGCTGCCGGTAATGGCGACCTTCTTCAGCTTGAAGAGGCGCTGGTAGCCCTTGGCGAGTTTCAGGAGAGCCTTGGTGGTATCGTCCACCGGGGCGTACATCTTGATGGCATTCTGTTCAACAGATTCCTGGTTCACTACACTCATCAGTGCACCATCCTTTTCCATTTGAGAAACAAACTTGTGCGCATCGAAACGTGCGCCCTTGATAGGCCAGAACACCACGCCCTTGGCCTTTTCGCGTGAATCCAGGCACAGATTCACCTTGCGCTTGAGAGTGCGGGCCGGGACGCCCACCGGGGCCGTCTCCAAAATGTCCAGCATCTCCTGAACTGTCAAATCAAGCTTCAGCATTCTTCCATTGCCTTCACCGCTTCTTCGCGGTCGTCAAAATGATGTTTCGTCTTGCCGACAATCTGGTAGTCTTCGTGACCCTTGCCGGCAATGACGAGCCAATCGCCGTCCTTCAGGGCTGCGCATGCCTTGCGAATCGCTTCGGCGCGGTCGGCAACTACGACAAACTTATCCGTACTCATGCCCGCACGCACATCTTCGATAATGGCGATCGGGTCTTCGGTACGCGGGTTATCCGAGGTGAGCCATGCCGTATCGGCAATCGTCTCGGCGATATGCCCCATAATCGGGCGCTTGGTGCGGTCGCGGTCACCACCGCAGCCGAACACCGTTGAAAGCTTTCCGCGGCAGAGCTTGCGGGCCGTCGTAAGCACGCGTTCCAGAGCGTCGGGCGTATGCGCATAATCGACGACCACATGCTTCCCGCCCCTGTTCCAAACCTTTTCGAAACGGCCGGGCACGCGCACGCTGGCAAGCGCCGCACGCATAGAGAGTTCCGGAATTTCAAGAGCGTTCGCCCAGGCGAGCACGAGCAACACGTTGTCCACGTTAAAGTCGCCGCACAGGGGCGTTTCGAACTTTTCCTTCGCCACCATCGGGAGCGTAAATTCAAGCCCGTTTTCGGTATTGACGACGCTTCCCTCGGGCTTCACGAAGGCCTTTACGTTCCCGAGTCTCGACACGGCAACCGCCTTGCGGCCTGCCGCCTTCATCTCGTCATAAATCTGTTCGCCATGCGCATCATCGACATTCAGAACCGCAACGCCGTCTTCGGCAAGGTATTTCGTGAACAGGAGCTTCTTCGCTTCGAAATAGGCTTCCATCGTCTTGTGATAATCGAGATGGTCCTGCGTGAGGTTGCTGAACAGCGCGCTCCTGAACGAAATTCCGGCGACGCGGCCCTGATGCAGCGAATGGCTGGAAGTTTCCATCACGAGGTCGGTGCAGCCAGCGGCAACCGCCTTCGCGGCAAAGGCAAAGAGGTCCAGAAGGCCCGGGGTCGTGAGCGTCGCCGGCACCGACGAATCGCCAATCTTGTTCTTGATAGTCCCGAGCAGCGCGGTCTTCTTGCCGGCGGATTCGAGCATCGCGTTCATGAGGAAGGCGCTGGTCGTCTTCCCGTTGGTCCCGGTAACCGCATGGCACTTGAGTTTCGAGAACGGATCCTTGTAAAAGAGCTTCGCGGCTTCCAGGCGGGCGGCCTTCACGTCGGCCACCTGAATCCACTTGGAGGCAATCCCTTCGGGAGCCGCCTGCTCGCTCACTACCGCAACCGCGCCCGAGGCGACCGCATTGCGGGCGAATTCCTCGTAGCCTTCCGCAGGCATCGAGAAGAACAGGTCCTGCGCCTTCACGCGGCGGGAGTCATCGCAAAGTCCTTTCACATCCAAATTGCGCATCAAGCCTTCAGATATCATTAGCCTCTCTCCTTAAGCGTAAGCTTGCACGTCGTTCCCTTTTGGAGCAATTCCTCGGGCTTGGGCGTCTGCGCCACAACGCGGCCCTTGCCTTCGTATTCGACATTCACGCGGATATTGCCCATAATTTCCATCGCGTCGCGCAAAGAAAGTCCCTTCAAGTCGGGCATCTTCGATGCCACCATCTCGCCGAGGGAAAGCACGACGCCCGATTCCCCCGTCACATCCAGGTTCTGCGAAACCACGCGGACGCCGGCACCCGTGAAAGCCACCTTGCAGCCCTTATCCGAAGCGAGCTTCTTGGCAGCATCCGCGGTAAGGCCCATAAAGTCCACATCGCAGGGATTGCTCTTCTTCACCTGCGCGAGGTTGTACGATGCCGGAGAAATTTCCGGATGGTAGTAAATGCCTTCCATGATGCGACGGAAAATCGGACCCGCGGTAAGGCCGCCCACATGCTTGCCCTGCGGGTCGTCCACCAGCACCAGGCACACATAGCGCGTATTCTCGACAGGCGCAAGCCCGATGAACGAAGCCACCTGATGGTCGCGGTCGTATTTCTGAGTTTCCTGGTTGAACTTTTCGGCTGTACCCGTCTTGCCGCCGAAGAACACGTCGGGGAGCTTCTTGGACACGACCTTCTTAGCCGTACCGCTGTTCACCACGCGGAAGAGCATGGAGCGGATGGTCGCCGCCGTGCTTTCCGAAATCACGCGGCGCACTTCCGTAGGCTTGTTCTTCTCGACCACGTTCCCGTTGGCATCGACCCATTCGCGCACGATCATCGGTTCCATCAGCACGCCGCCGTTCGCAACCGCCGCATAGGCCATCGCCATCTGGATAGGCGTAACGGAAATCGCATGGCCAAAGCCCATCGTCTTGAGCGTACGGTCATCGCGCGTGAGCTCGTAGGGCATGAGCAGGCGGCCCTTTTCTTCGCCCTGGAAGTATTCCGAGGTCGGCATGCCGAACCCGAAATTGCGAGCCATAAAGTAAAGTTTTTCGGCACCGACTTCCGCGGCAATCTTCGCGAACACGATGTTCGAGGACTGCACCATCGCTTCCGACATGTCCATGTCACCGTAGACGTGCGTATCGCAAATCTTCTCGGATTTCGGGTTCCATGTCCAGCAACGCCCTTCGTTCTCGAAAATGCGCGTCGGCGGCACAATCTTGTTTTCGAGGGCCGCGGCGGCGGTAATCACCTTGAACGTCGATCCCGGTTCATACGAAAGCGAAACGATTTCGTTTTTCGACATGCGGCCCACGCCTTGCGTCTTGGAATTCGGGTCGAATGTCGGGTAGCTCGCCATGGCAAGGATTTCGCCGGTATAGGGTTCGACGACGACTGCGCTCGCGCTCTTCGCCTCGAACTCGTTCACGCCATCCTTCAGCGCCTTTTCCACAATCTCCTGCATGTTGCCGTCGATGGTCAACACGAGATTCAATCCGGGTTCGGCCTTTGCCACTTCGCGGGTACGCGCATATATTTCGCGCTTCACGATAACCCTCACCTTCTTCACCGAGTCGCCCTCGGTCGAGGTGACAGTTTCCACCGCCTGGCCGTCAACGCCCACGCGGATTCCGCTAATACCGCTCAACTTCGTGTCGAAAGTCCTTTCGAGGCCCATGTTCCCGTGGCCGTTGAAGTCGACCTTGCCCACCACCTGGCTCGCGAGCTGGCCATGCAAGAATATGCGGCTATAATCAATCTTGTTGGTGGTATCCCTGAAGTTGTCGGCAAGCACGACGCCGTTCCTGTCCATAATCCGACCGCGGTCGGCATAGACGTTGCGCGTGCTCGTCACCATGTTCTTGGCCTTGGTCTGGTACACTTCACGGTTCAGCACCTGGATGCTGAAGGTCTGCCACAAAAGCACACCGACAAGGCTCATCACGAGCCACTTGAGGAAGGCGAGCGGTTCTATCTTGATCTTATTGTTCATAAGACCCTCCCTCGCCCTTGATTTTCACGGGAAGCGCATTCAGCCCGAGGCCGGTCTGCTCGGCATACCCGCGCAGGTGTTCCAGAGTGGACAGCTGGTTTATCTTCAGTTCCAGCCGCATCACGTCGCTTTCCAGGAAAACGACCTCTTCGGTGAGCTTGCGGTACTTGGAATAAAGGCTGTTGATACGGTTCTGGAGGTACAGAGGAGTCATGAGTCCCGAGACGACCGCGACAACGGCAAGCGAGACGATCACGACGATCGCCTTGTTTGTCTTCGGCAGTGGTATCTTCTCGCTTACGCTCATACTCGTTCGTAAACCCTCAGTTTCGCAGAGCGGGCCCTGCTGTTTTTCGCAATTTCTTCGTCCGTCGGCAGAATCGGCTTGCGATTGACCTTTTTAAGCTTCTGGTGGTTCCCGCCGCACATGCATACGGGCAAGTTCTCGGGACAGATGCACGCCTTCTCGAATTCGGCGGCAGTCTCCTTGACGCAGCGGTCTTCCACGGAATGGTAGCTCATCACCACCAGGCGTCCGCCCACCTTGAGGCAATCCACCGCAGCGCGCAGGCTGTCTTCAATTTCTTTCAGTTCCCCGTTCACTTCCATGCGGACAGCCTGGAACACTCGGGCCAGGAGGCCGTTCACTTCGCGGCGCTTGTCCGGGAAAACGGATTCCACTACAGATTTCACATCGTTCGGGAGTATAGCGCGGTCCTGCCTCTTGATATCCGCAGCCATTTCGACAAGGCGGGTAGCAAGCTTGAACGCCCTGTCCATATCTGCATTCTTGCGCAGTGCGGCGGCAAGTGTATCGGCATCCACGTTGCACATCCAATCCTGCGCAGAGACCCCTTCCCGGCGATCCATGCGCAGGTCGAGCGGGTTATTGCCAACGAAGGTGAACCCGCGTTCAGAATCATCAACCTGGTGGCTGCTGATTCCAAGATCATACAGAATACCATCCAGCGTACCGGCGGGGATTTCGTTCTTCAGTTCGCCAAAGCGCACCGGATGCACAATGAACTTCGGGGCTACTCCTGCAAGGCGCTTTGTCGCATAGGCCACGGCTTCTTCGTCACGGTCGAAGGCATGGAGCGTCCCCGAGGAATTTAATTTGTTTGCAATTGCGTAGGAATGTCCGCCTCCACCGAGGGTGCAGTCCGCATAGGTGCCGTCAGCCTTGAGGTTCAGTGCCTCCAGGCATTCCGGAAGCATTACGGGAGCATGATAGAAAGCGCTTTCGTCAACGATTGACATCGCCACCCTCCGTCAAGCTTTCTCCGTAGAACGCGGCATCGAATGCAGCAATATCTTCACTTGTCTGCAAACCATACTTGGCATTGAAGCGTTCAGGATTCCATAGTTCGAGAGTTTTACCGCTAGCTTGTACGTAAAGGACTTCGCCCTTTAGACCAGCATACTCCAGCAAAGCCTTGGGAAGTAAAATGCGGTTCTGGCCATCCAACTCCACTACAGTGGGGTGCAGGCCTCTCCGAACTAGGTCGGCTTGACGGCGGTCGGACCGGCAGTCCAGGTCCGCCATGAACTTTTCGTATTCGGGCACGGTAAAGAACCTCAGGGTTTGATCGGGGCCACGCGTGACCACGAACTCATTCCCGTCGGTTCCCAACAGCTGACGACGGAATTCCCTGGGGAAGGAAGTCCTTCCCTTTCCATCGATAGCCGTTTGGGCCTGACCTATGAAAGACGTAAAGTTCATACTAGTTTTTGACACATTTTACCACAACACTATCAAATCTACCCACTTTCTACCACCTTGGCAAGAGATAAGTCCGATTTTCACACTCGAAGCATACAAAAAACATACTTCGACCCCTAGTCCGGCGTAATTTTAGTGAACATTTGTTCACGTTTTTGTAAAAAGCACTATATAATAGCACCTATATGAAACGCTACCGACACCATTTCAGCCCGAAAAAACATATTCCAGAGAGTTTCATCACGCGATTTTCCCATTAGTCGGCTTTTCGAGATAGCTCATCTTTTTTTCCAAGCATCATTAGACTTTTTCCATAATTTGTTTGTTATATTATTGACATGCGTAAATACAAACTTATACTTCTCTCTCTTGCCACCGCCGCATTTGCCAACGTGAATGACGGCACAACAGAAACCTCTACCCCGGCTGCACAGGCAGTTCCGGCACAGCAAATCGAAGCTCCGGCTGAAGCGGCCGCCCAGGCCCCCGCAGCAGAAGTTTCCGCCCCTGTCGCAACAGAAGCGCCCGCACAAAACGCGGCACCCGTTATTATTATTCCGGCCCCCGCTCCGGCACCCGCCCAGGCCGAGGCTCCGGCTCCCGCTCCGGCACCCAAGACAATCGTAGTCCAGGAAAAGCCCGTTGTAGCAAAGCAGGCCAACAAGTCCGCTAACCGCAGCAGCTTCTTCTTCAGCTCGAACTTCGGCGTACGCTACATGAAGCTTGCGTACCAGTCCTACGACGACTTGGAATACGGTTACAACAAAAGCGGTTCCACCAGCAGGTTCAAGGGTTTCGGCCCTGATATCGGCCTCAAGTTCGGTGGACTCATCGCCAACCGTCTCGCCATGTACTGCACCATGGAATTCGGCACGTTCGACGGTAACTACAAGGCCAACGTGAAGGATTATAAAGGGGTCTCCGAAGAATACGACTTCGATACGGACGCAATCCGATTCACGTTCGGCGGCGGTACCACGCTCTTCTTGACCAACGACACGAACAGCGTTCTGAACGGAGCCTTCGTCGGCATCACGGCTAGCGTCTTCGTTGCATCGGCCGGTATGATCGACCCCGATATTGATGCACTCGAAATAGACGAAGCCGGTCTCGCCTTCGGTATGGAAATCGGAAAAGTCTGGAGCCTGGGCGACTCCTGGAGCGCAGGTCTCGTGGCCAAGGGCTCTCTCGACGGCACCATCCGTGACGGTACGAGCGGCAACAATACCGACTGCTACACCGTCGGCCTCAGCCTGGTCGTAGTCCGCAAGTAAAATTTCTGGGCCCCATTATCGGGGCTATCTAGATCTTAGCGACCGAGCAGCATGCAATTTTCGCATGCTGCTCCTTTTTTTGTGCGGTCACCGAAACGGCGTTCCGGATTCGGGCAACGTTCTTCCGTTCCGTCGGGCAGGATCCAGATTTCATCCTTGAAAAAGTCGCAGGGGCCCTCGCCCGAGGCAATTTTACGAACGGGCATGGCGCCGGCGGTATCAGCCCCGAAAAAGAGGCTACCTTCGCAACGCACCCGCGGGTAATGCGTCCGCAGGGATTCCAGCTCCCGGCGGATTTCGTGCACGGAGGAACCCGCGATTCCGTATTCAGCGCGAAGGGTTTCCCCCGCCGAAATAAACACCGGAAGGTTCCACTTGATGCGCACAATCCCGACAGAATCCGCCCAGCGTAGAATTTCAGGAACGCCGCGCAGGAGATTCTTGTGCAACGTCACCTGAAGCGAGACCGTCGCGACCCAAGATTGTCCGCTATTCTTTTCATGTTCCTGCCCGCAGGCGATTCTTTGCCGCAACTCGCCCGCAAGGGAAAGCAGTTTTTCCACGTTGGAGCACCAGCAATCGAAAGACAATCCCGGCATCATCTCGGCGAATGTGGGAGCGTCGAACCCCATGCAGCTCACCTTGATATCGCTGCAGGCAAGGAGCAGGCGCTCCATCCCTGCAGCCGTGCCCCATATTCCGGGGAAGCTGCCGTTTGTCGTGAGGTTGAGCGGGATTTTCTTTTCACCGCAAAACTCGAGCAATTCCTCAAATTTTGAATAAAGTAATGGTTCACCCATCGTACTCGGGATGACCTCGCGAAGCCCGCACTGCCCTTTACCGGGCAAGCCGCTTGAGGCATCGCCCGCGATTACCCCCGCATACTTTTCGATAGCGGCCTTCGCGACTTCGAGAGGCATCTCGCCCATCCCGAAAGGCCTTCCCCGCTGGTTCAAGAAACACAACGGGCAGCGCAGGTTGCACTTGTCCGGATTCGTGAGGAGGGTGAGCCGGCGCATCGCACAGATACCGCGGGTGCGATTCTAGCCTTCCCGCGTCTCCCGCAAATACTTGATGGCGGCAAGGCCCGCAATGGCGCCCTCGCCTACGGCGACGGCGACCTGCAACGTCCCGCCGGTACAGTCGCCCGCGGCGAACAGTCCGGGAACCGTCGTCATGAAGTTCTTGTCGAGCACCACATTCCCGTTCTCGAAGGCGGCTCCCGCCTTGCGGGCAAGGTCCATCGCACTCGCGCTCCCGAGGGCAACGAACAACCCGTCGAGCTTGATTTCGGATTCATCCATGAACACCGCTCCGGCAAGCTGGCCTTCGCCAAGCAGCGCCTTGAGCGGGCGCTTCTCGATTTTCACAGTCTCCGGGAATTCAGCCGTGACCTCGGCCCCGTTGGTCAAGAGCGTCACGCTGCCGGCGATATTCAAAAGTTCCTTGCACTCGTGGAGGGCGTACTCCCCGGCCCCGAGTACGGCGACGTTCTTGCCGCGATAGAAGAAGGCGTCGCATATGGCGCAATAGCTCACGCCGTGGCCTTCCAGTTCGGCCATCTTCGGCAGGGGCTGTTTTTTGCGGGCAGAACCGGTCGCCATGATGCATGCGCGTCCGCGGTATTCCCCCGCAAGCCCTGTTGCGACAAACATATTGCCGTCGAAGTACAGGTCCGTCACCTCGTCGTCCACGATATGAGCACCGAGGGATTGCGCCTGGCGCTTGCCGACCGCAAAAAGCTCGGAGCCGGCCAGAGGCTTCTCCAGGCCATAGTAATTCTCTATCATGTGCGCTTTTTCGAGCGCCCCGGAATCCTTGCCTACCAGCACGACGTCCAATCCGGACCTCAATGCGTACAAGCTAGCCGACACACCTGCCGGCCCATAACCGATAATAATTACATCTGACATAAGAACCTCCATTCCAAAAATACGAAAAAAATTTATTTTAGTGTATATATAAAAGGACTATAACCATGGATTGCAAAAAGCCCCGCGACATGTTCGTCGAAGCAGGCTACGGCCCCAACTTCGCCGATCAACTTATCCAGAACGCATTCAGCAAGCTTTTTGAAGGCGACCCCATCGACGAGCGGGTCTGCTTCGACGCCTCCGATGACATGGCATACATCATCGATATCGGGCACGACGACATCCGTTCCGAGGGCATGAGCTACGGCATGTTCATCGCGGCCCTCACCGGCCACGACAAGCTGTTCCAGAAACTGTGGAACTTCGCGAAGAAATACCTGAGGAACAACGACGGCCCGCACAAGGGATACTTCTCCTGGCAGGTATCCACCACCGACTTCTCGATGATGGACCCGGGTGCCGCCCCCGACGGCGAAGAATACATCGCCGCAGCCCTCCTCATCGCCGCAAGGGAATTCAACCGCGACGACTACAAGCAAGAAGCCATCGAGCTCATCAACTGCATCAAGGACAAGCCGTTCAACGAGCTCGTGGGCCCGATGATCGACCCCGTAAAAAAGCTCGTCAAGTTCTCGCCCGTGCTCGGCAACGACTTTACCGACCCGAGCTACCACACCATCGCCTTCTACCGCGCATTCGCAGTGGCTACCGGCGACAACGAATGGCTCGAAATCGCAAAGAAAAGCATTGAATACCTGAAAAAGGCCGCGCACCCGGTCACCGGGCTCTGCGGAGACTACTCCGAATACGACGGCACCCCGAAGGCCATGCCCTGGTTCCCAGAAAGCAACTGCTTCAGCGGCGACGCATGGCGCGTGGCGCTCAACCTGAGCCTCGACTACGCGCTCAACCGCGGCGACGAAAGCGAAAAGGACACCTGCACGCGACTGCTGAACTTCTTCGAGAGCCGCAGGCCCTACCTTTCGGACTACGCGACAGACGGATCGCCTTATCCGCGCCAGGGCCGCAACGCAACGCCCGGCATCATCGCGATGAACGCCGCCGCCACGCAGGTACTCGATTCCGAAGACCCGCTGGTAAAATCGTTCGTGAAGGACCTCGCGGCGCTCTCCGTACCTTTCCGTTTCTGGCGCTACTACGACGGCATGCTCTACATCATCGGGCTACTGGCCACCGCCGGCAAGATTATCATCTAAAAACAGGAGGACCTATGCAAAAGAGAACCACCATCTCCATCCTCGCCATCATGGCCGCCTTCGCTCTCACCGCCTGCGAAGACGTCCGCGTGCAGGAATTCCCTGACGGCAAGGTACGTATGGAGACGACCTACGTCAAGGACAAGAAGCAGGGTATCGAAAAGGAATACTACAACAACGGCACTCTCAAGCGCGAAACGAACTACAACGAAGACCGCAAGGAAGGCGTGCAGAAGGAATACTACGACGACGGTACGCTCCAGGCCGAGACCCCGTTCGCCGACGGCTACATCGAAGGCGAAGTCTCGAAGTACCACAAGAACGGCAAGCTCGCCTCCAAGGCGAAATACCAGAAGAACAAGCAGATTGAATTCGGCGAAGTCTTCGACCCCGATGGAAGCCCCGCTACCGACGGCAGCTACAAGGACCCGCGCGACGGATACGCCTACCAGTGGATCCGCATCGGCACGCAGCTCTGGACCGCCGAGAACATGAACTTCGGTACCTATGAAGGTTCCGTGTGCAACCAGTGCAACCACTGGGGCCGCCTCTACAACTTCGAGAACGCGAAGAAAGCCTGCCTCGAAGGTTTCCACATGCCCACCAAGGAAGAATGGAAGACGTTGCTCACCTTCGCCGAAACAAGCGGCAAGGTCGGTACCGTACTCAAGGCCGGCTTCGGCTGGGATCCCATCAAGGAAGGCGGGAACGACTACGGCAACGGCAAGGATGAACTCGGGTTCGGCGTGAAGGCCGGCGGCGCCCACTTCGCAAAGAGCGACGTCCCGCTGAAGGAACGCAAGTTCGAAGATGCCGGCAAGAAGGCCTACCTCTGGACCGCCGAAGGCGAAGTCCTCGTGTTCTACCACGACAAGGACATCGCAAAGTTCGAAAAGTTCAATCCCGAATTCGGCGCCAGCCTCCGCTGCCTGAAGGACTAGCGAGCACCTACGGTGCAGTTATTAGTTATTAGTGATGAGTTATTAGTTACTAGTTAATAGACTCAAAGGTCTCGAGATGATTCTCGAGACCTTATTTGTTAATAACTTGGAACTAGGAACTAGTAGCCCGTCGTAACCATCACATGAAGATTCGAATACTTTTCCGCATATTTTTTCAATACGGAGTCCTTGTCATCTAGAATCTGGACTTCAACAATCATAGGGGAAGAGAAGTCGGCATTCATCGGAAGAAACCCACCAGCAATATACCACCCCTGTCGATAAGATTCGTTTCTTTCGTACAAAGTTTTCTATGAAATGTTCTTCAATTCCAAACCACCATATATCTACAATCAATCTCCCGTAGATATCAGCAAATATGGATTAGAATATTTTTTTGCAGTATTCTTCAAAACGGAATCCTTGTCATCTATAATTTGTATTTCAACGACCATTGGGGAGTTAAACTGCGCTTCTGATGATAGTAAATACACACCACTTATTCCCCATCCCTGACGTCGAATTTCATCCCGTTCATCAAACCACCAGCATCCAGACGATTTAGGAAAAACGGAATCTGTTTCAAAAACATAGGATTCGCCCCCTATTGTCAAGGATGTTTTTATTAAAGCATTTAAATGATCGGGCAGTCTTTCTAAGGTATCAACATTATCAAAACATAAATGAACAATCCAATGTATCTGGCCATCCAATCTTGAGCCCCAAAAAGATGGTTTTCGCGGTTTATCAACTACAAAAGTCTGTTTTTCCGTATTATTTATATCGACTTCAAAAGAACCTAGCACCCTATACCCACCCAACACCCGATCAAACATTTTTATTTGATTAGTCGTGCAACCAACCAGAAAAACAAGCAGAAACAAAAAGGACTTTTTTACCATAGGATGCGTTCCCTTCAACAATAATCCATTATAGCAAAATAAATCCCATTACAGACAAAGCCCCCGGTTATTACCGAGGGCTTCTTGTTTACTTCAAATGGTACGCGAGCGGTCGCTTACGTCGTATACTCGGCGTTGATCTTCACGTAGCCGTAGCTCAAGTCGCAGGTAAACGCGCTTGCGGATGCCTGCCCGATGTTGAGCACGAGCGTTACTTTGTATTCACGCTGGCGAACGACCGCATGGAGTGCCGCCGTCTGGGCTTCGTCGAGCTGGATGGGGCGCCCGCCTTCGAGCACCTTCACGTCGCCGAAGTACAGGTCGGTGTGTTCGGCCACCATGTTGCAGCCGCTGGAACCCGCGCTGCTGAGGATGCGGCCCCAGTTCGGGTCTTCACCGAACATCGCGCACTTCGCGAGGTTGCTGGTACCGATGAAGCGCGCCATGCGGAGAGCTTCTTCGTGGCTTTCGGCCTTCTCGATGCGCAGTTCGATAAGCTTGGTGGCGCCTTCGCCATCACGCACGATGTCCTTCGCGAGGCTCTGCATAATGAGCATCAGCGCCGCACGGAATTCACCCTGCTCGGTAAGGCTCAGGTCTTCGTAGCGAAGCCCGCTCATGCCGTTGGCCAGCAAGATGCAGGTGTCGTTCGTGCTCGTGTCGCCATCGACGGTAATCGCATTGAAGGAATCCGCAATGTCGGCGCGGAATTCGGCGAAGAAGTCGATGGGGAGCGAAATGTCGGTCGTAATGAAGGCAAGCATGGTCGCCATGTTCGGGTGGATCATGCCCGAGCCCTTGCAGGCGCCGCCAATCGTCACCACGCCCTTCTCGGTGTGGATTTCAACGGCATGGCTCTTGAGGGCAAGGTCGGTCGTGAGGATGGCGCGGCCGAATTCTTCGGAAGCATCGGCATGCAGCTTTTCGACGAGCCTCGGGATTCCCGCCTCGATCTTGTCCATCGGCATCAGGTGACCAATCACGCCCGTGCTGCAAACGAGCACGCTCTTCGGGGTAAGGCCGAGCGCTTCTTCGGTAAGCGTCGCCATGCGTTCGGCATCCTTGTAACCCTGTTCACCGGTGCAGGCGTTCGCGTTGCCGCTGTTCACCACGACGGCAGTCGCGAAGTGGGCGTGTTCAAGCGCAGCCTTGTCGTACAATACCGGAGCGGCCTTCACCTTGTTGGTGGTAAAAACGGCGAAGCAGCGCGCAGCCTTCTCGCTCTTGAGGAGCGCCATATCGGCATTGCCGCTAGCCTTGATACCGGCACAAATTCCAGATGCGGTGAACCCCTTGGGGGAACATACGCCGCCCTTATCCAGCAGATTGTACATACTATCTCCTAAAAAGATGTTCTTTCGCGATTACGGGCCCGCGAAGCCTCGTTAAAATTTGTACTTTGTAGAGCATGGAAAAGATCAAGTTTACACAGGAAGCTTTCGACAAGCTCGTTAAAGACCTAGAAAATTTAAAAAATGTAGAACGTCCGCGCGTATTGCAAGAACTGGTTGATGCCCGTGCACAGGGCGATTTGAGCGAAAACGCCGAATACCACGCAGCGAAGGAACGTCTCTCCTCCATCGACAATATCGAGATGCCGAGGCTCCAGGACCAGATTGCCCGTGCCGAAGTCGTCGCGTTCGACCCGAACTGCGATACCATCCGCTTTGGCGCCAAGGTGTCCCTCCTCAACTCGAAGACCAAGAAGAACGTCGTTTACCAGCTGGTGAGCCCCGAAGAAGCGGACGCGCTCAACGGCAAGATCAGCTTCAAGAGCCCCATCGGCGCCGCCCTCATGGGCAAGAAGAAGGGCGAGACCATCGAGGTCACGACCCCGAGAGGCATCAACAAGTTCGAAATTCTCGACATCAACTAAGTCGAAACGCCCCCAATGATAACCGCAATCATCGGCGAAGACCAGTTCACTAAGGACAAGTGCATCGAGCGCTTCCTCGAAGACGCCCTCGGCGACCTCAAGGACGACCCGATGTCGCGCCAGATACTGTTCGCTACGGATTCGAACATCCCGTCCATCGCGGATGCGGTCATCACCGCCTGCGACTCCGTCTCGATGTTCGCGCCGGAACAGGTCGTGGTCGTCCGCAAGTGCGAGGCGCTCAAGGCCGACGATTCCAAGAGTCTCGCCAAGTGGATGAGCCACGGGCCCAACTGCAAGCTCCTGCTGGAATTCAGCAAGCTCGACGCCCGCGGGGAACTCTTCAAGGCGCTCAAGGCCGCGGGTACCATCGAGAAGTACGACGTCCCCAAGCAGTACAAGATGGCCGAATGGATTTCATCCGCCATCCCGACGCACTTCAAGAAGGCCATCGATTCAGACGCCTGCCAGTACCTGGCCGAGGCGCTCGGCACCGACACGAAGCTCGTGTGCGAGGAAGTCGAGAAGGTACTGCTGTACGCCCCCGACTGCAAGAAGATTACGGGAGAACTCGTGCGCACCATGGTGGTGCCGCAGCGCGAGATGGTCTCGTTCGAGATTAACGATTCCTTCGGGATGCGCGACGCGAAGACGTACGCCCGCATGCTGAACGAGATGCTCAACAACGGCGTGAACGCCATCCAGATCGTGGGTTCGCTCTACCGTTACGCGGTCGACCTGATGAACTTCTCGGCGCTGCTCTCCAAGGGCATGACCCCGAAGGACGCAGCAGCAGCCCTGGGCAAGAACGACTTCATATTCAACGTGAAGGGCAAGGCTCCCGAATGCGCGCGCCGCTGGGGCAAGCCGCTGCTTTGCAGGGTCATCCGCCGCCTGGCCGACCTAGACTACGAAATCAAGAGCGGGTTGTGCAGCACCAGGATGTCGCAGGAACTCGCCCTCGCCGCCTTGGTCGTGCGCTAGGCGCCTTTTACGATATTTTCAATCTCCGCGCGGGAAAGGTACGCCCGCTCGTTCAGGGCTCCCGCGATTTCGCATAGTTGCTTTTTGCACGCCATCAGGATGTTGTAATCCTGCTCGACCACGTTCGTCTCGGCCAGCTGGAAGTAATAGCACGCGGCCTGAAAGCGCTGGTAATCCGCATCGCTCTTGTAGAGTTCCATCGGCAGTTCCTTCATGACGGTATCGAGGTCACACGCGAAATCCTTGCGCATCAGGAACTCCGAAATGTGGCCCGCCATCGCGATGTGCGCGTCGCCGTCCAGCTCGCTCCCCGCGATATGCGTAATGCCCGGACGCTCCTTGGAGCGGTCCATCTTCACGTAATCGAGCGGGCGCTTGAACAGGAACGCCACCAAGGCGTGCCCCGCCTCGTGATTGCACAACTTCCTGTATTCCTCTTCCCCGAAAAATTCCACCAGGGATTCACGCGTCAAAGACTGTTCCGGCATATTGCAAATATCCTTTTAAATTTCCATTCCCGCATAATTTAAAAAGAGCCCCGCAGGGCTCTCTTAAAGTTCTCGTTTGTCGCTTAGTTCCACTCGTCCTGGACTTCTTCGGAAGGCTCCGGTGCGGCGGGCGTTTCCACGGCGGGTTCCTCGGCAGGAGCGGGTTCTTCTTCCGGGAAGCTTTCCTCGACAGGAGCCGGTTCGGCAGCCGGGGCGCTCTGAGCGGCAGGCTTTGCGGCCGGGGCACTCTGGGCTGCGGGCTTTTCCACCTTCTGCATCTGCGGGGCGGCGTCACCCTGCGTTTCGGCAGAGGGTTCCGAAAGTTCCACGTTGCCGATGTAGTTGCGGATAATACGCGGGGTCACGAAAATCACGAGGTCCTTCTTGACCACGGAAGTACGAGTGTACTTGAAGAGGTTGCCGAAGAACGGAATGTCCTTGAGGAACGGGATGCCGCTTTCGGATTCCTGAGTTTCGTTGCGGGTCAGGCCGCCGATAATCACGGTCTCGCCGTCGGCCACCACGACCTTCGTCTTGGCTTCCTGCGTAGAAATCACGATTTCGCCCTTGGAGTCGTAATCGTAGGAGTTGTTTTCCGGATGCAGGTCGAGCAAGATGCGGTTGTCGCCCGAAACGTGCGGGGTCACCGTCAGCTTGATACCCGTTTCGACGAGCTGCGTAGAAGATTCGCCGCTGTCGTCAATCACGCGGATGGAGACCTTGTCACCCATGAACACCTGGGCTTCGGTATTGTCGAGGGTAGAAACCTGCGGAGAGGCGAGCACTTCGGTAGAAGCGTCACCCATGAGGCTCGAGATGGCGAGCTTCAGGTTGTTGTCGAAGAGGCTCGTGGTAATCGTCGTAGCAGCACCGCTGACAGCGGGAGTCGCGCCGTTGTTCGGGAAAGAGGTTATCATGGCGCCGTTGCGGCTTGCATTAGCAGCGCTGCCGTATTCGCCGGTAGCAGCACCCGGAGTCATGGCCACGTTGTTGCCAAGCATTGCGCTCCAGTCCACGCCGAGTTCGCGTGCACGCTGGCTGTTCACCACCACGAGCTTCGCGGTAATCATGATCTGCAGCGTTTCCACGTCGAGTTCGGTAAGCGCATTTTCCATCTGCTCGATCTTGGAATCGGTATCGTAGACGATGATGGAGTTCGTGCGTTCCACGACGGTAATCTTGCCGCGGCCGCTCTTCATGCTTTCGAGCACCTTCACGAGTTCTTCGGCCTTCGCATGGTGAATCTGGAAGTTCTTGCGGACGAGCGGCGCAGTCTCTTCGTGCTGCTTCTCTTCGTCAGCCAGTTTCTTCTGCTTCGCCTGGTAGGTGCTCTGGCGCTGAACCACGATGTACTTGTCCTGGATGACCCAGGTAAGGTCGTTGATTTCGCAGATGATATCCAGAGTCTCCTGCCAAGTCTTCTTGGTAACCTTGAGGCTCATCTTGCCCTTCACATCGGGAGCAAGCAAGATATCCACGCCAGCGACAACGGAAACAGAACGGAACACGGCGTTGAAGTCGGTATCCACAAACGAGAAGTCATACAGCTTCTTGTTCGGTTCGATCGAACCCGAAGCGGGGGCTGCCCAGACAGAGCTGAGGCCTGCGACGAGTAACAGGACTGCGAGAATGTTTATCAGCTTTTTCACTTTTGACCCCCAAATTTATCGGGAAGACCCATGGAGTAGCGACGGCTCACGCCAAATTCCTGGATAAGGAAGAGCACGTCTGTTTGTGTGATTTTAAGAACTTTTCCGTTGAGAATCTTGTCGCCTTCCTTGAGCGTGTAGGAGACGGCCGGATTCTTGGATTCTACGAGAATTGCCATCGGGACATCGGATTCCCAGATGATACCGACGAGTTCGACCTGGTCGATATTGATACCTTCTTCCACCAGACCCTTGATTTCGACGAACGGGTCGCGGCGGCCGAACGAGCTGTAGGTCACGCGATCGTCGTAGAGGCCGTCGAGCTGGCTTCCGGCAACTTCGCCGCCATCGGAGACGACCTCGCCCCTTTCCTTGTCGACCTGTTTGAGACGTTCCGTCTGTACGGCGGAAAGTTCATCCATGTAGCTCACGGCGCGCTTGTTCACGAAGCCGATGTGGCTGCCGTGCTGCACCTTGCAGTAAATGCCCTTCACGTCGAGGCTCACGAGGCGCTCACCGAAGGTAAGACGCTTGAGCACCTGCGCATTGTCGTTGGGGGCGGCAAAGAGTTCGATTTCGTCGGCGACCACGATGAGTTCGCGAACAACCGGACGCAGGTGGAACGTCTGCGCTCCGGAAACAATCTTCTTGCTGTCCTTGTCGAACTTGTTCACGAAAGTCTCGAAGTTCGGTTTTTCTTCGGAAGACTTCATCCAGTCACGTATGAAAATTCCATCCGGATGCGCGGACCAGAAGAGGAACCCGTCCTTCTTGATGGTCTTCTCGGCGGCCTGGAGGATCAGGGCGCCTTCCTGCACCACGATTACGGGCTTCGCGTTCGGCTGCAGCTGGATCTTGAGGCCGTTAGCACCCCAGGTCACATGCTTCACGAGCGAGCCCGCGCCAATCTTGAACACGGGGGACTTCTGCGGGCCGGCAAGCCCGACCGTGATGGTGGACGCCTTGTCCGGGCCGATGACATTCTGCAGTTCAATCGGCGTCGTCGCGACGAGACGGAACTGTTCCATGCCGGAGCCCACGAGCACCGTCATTTCTTTCAAGTTCGGGAGGAGCGCCGAAATCTTGCCGCCTTCCATGATAGCCTTGTCCAGGTTCTTCTGTTCTTCGGCGATGCGCTTCTCTTCTTCCTTCGCAGCCTTCTCAGCCGCCTTCTTCTCTTCGAGGGCGCGCTTTTCGGCTTCCTTCTTCTCGGCGGCTTCACGCTTGCGCTGTTCGAGCGCAGCCTTTTCCGCAGCCTTCTTTTCTTCGGCAGCACGCTTCTTCTCTTCGAGGGCGGCCTTCTCGGCGGCCTTCTTGTCGAGCGCAGCCTGCTTCTTGTTTTCAAGAGCAGCTTTTTCCGCAGCCTTCTTGTCTTCGGCAGCACGCTTCTTCTCTTCGAGAGCGGCCTTTTCCGCAGCCTTCTTCCTGTCGGCGAACAGCTTGGAGAGCGTCCAGGACTTTCCGCCCTTGCTCGCGAGTTTCAACATGAAGTCGGACTTGTTGAGCGCGATGGCGTTCTTGTCGGTCGCAATCGAGGAACCGACCATCAAGTCGATTTTCAAGAATTCGGTACCGCGGTACGGTTCCTTGTACACCTTCATCGATTTCACGAAGTTGCTCGCCGCATCGATTTCGAAATTGCCTTCGCCGAGGGCGAAAGACGTAGCGGAGAAACCGAGCGAAAGCTTGTGGGACTTCGCATCGTACTTCTGGTAGAACGAGGGCAGATCCTTGTCCGAAGCAAACTTGAACGTAAGCGCACAGCCCTTCACGCTGCAATCAAGCGACACGTCCTTGATCTGGGCTGCATTGACGGCCACCGCAACGAACAGGAACAAAACTATTAATTTGTTCTTCATCATTTGGCAACCTTCTTGGATGTATAGGTGGTCAGGTTAAACGACACCGACACCGTGATAGGCGTCCAGCCGTGGGTTTCGGCCTTCTGGAGTTCGGCCGCGATGCCCGAATAGCGGTTCAGCCTCAGGTTCGTAATGGCGGTCGGGTAATTGAAGTTCGCGATTTCGGCGAACAGGTAACCGAGCATATGGTAACCGGAGTTGACCGCGATGGAGTAGCGATTCTCCACGTAGTGTTCCTTCTCGGAAGAGCCTTCCGGGTTGAACTTCTGGATCTGCACGCCCGAACTGCGGAGCACCGCATAGAGGTCCTGCAGGCGCAGCGGCACCTTTTCCTCTTCGGGGAACATTTCCTTGAGTTTCTCGAAGTCCTTCTCAGCCTGCACGAGCTGAAGTTCCAGTTCGGCAATGCGATGCTTCTTCGCTTCAATCTTGTCGAGTTCCGCCTGGGTTGCGATTTCCTCGGCATTGAGGCGATCTTCCTCTTCAGAGAAGGGAGTCCACATGTAGAACCACATGTAGTACAGAATCGCTCCGATCAGCACGACCACGACTATCGCGAATATATTCTTTTTGTCTTTAAAATCGAAATTACCCATACTAGTTATCCCCCAGGTCCTGTTTCAGGACAACCTTTATGGTGAAGCTATACGCCTCTTCTCCCTCGACCTTCGTCGTAGAGATAGTCAACAGCGAGACCTTTTCAATGCTGACCTGCTTTTCGAGCTTGACCATATATTCGGCCACCTCAGAAAAGTCGAACGTCATGCCCTTCATTTCCAGGTTGTCTTCGGACACCTGGTTCAGGCTCGTGAGCCACATATTGGGCGGCAGCACCGACGAGACGTTCTCGAAGAGCACGACCCAGCGCTTCTTGCTCACCTGGATGCTCTTGAGCGCGTTTATCTTGGTGTTGACGATAGCCTGCTTCTGCTCCAGTTCACCAATCTTGGTGAGCAACGGGCGTTCACGCTCGACTTCCGCCTTCATCTGGGTGACTTTGTTCTGGTGCTCTTCCAAAGTTTCCGTCGTGTGGGTATAAAGCATCACCATACCGACAATCGCAATAAGCAGCGCCACCGTAGGCCAGATGATTCGACGGTCAGTAATCCACGACAGGTCCTTCTTGACCTTGCGGTATTCCGCAGGCAAAAGGTTAATCGAAATGCAGATGTCGCGTTTCGACTTCTTCGCCTTGGCCTTTTCCTTTGTCTTTGTATTCTTATCAGCCATTAGTCAAACTTCCTCATAGCAAGCCCAAGCGCTGGCGCAAGGATGTTAGAAAGAGCAAGGGACACGCCCGATTCGCCCACCACGCTCGCATCACATTCAACGTAACGGAACGGGTTTACCGTATCGGTTTCGATGCCGGAACGTTCGGCAATGAATTCCTTCAATCCCTTAATGGAAGCGCCGCCGCCGCCAAGCAGAATCTTGTCGAGCGGTTCGGAATCTTCCGAAGAAGAGTAGTAGCGCAAACCGAAATCCACCTGCGCCATGATGTCTTCGAACGCAATCTGCAAGGCCTGTTCGACTTCGGCTTCGGCATAGCCGTCCACGACGCTCAGGTCGCCCGTCTCGAAAATTTCGTGGCACTTCGCCGCATCGATTCCGAGAGTATCGTTCAGCTTCGCGATAATGATATCAATCGAACCGCCGGTCATGGCACGCATGGAATGGAACTTGCCCGCCTGGATAAACCCGATGCTCATCTTCTTTTCGCCGATGTTAATCACGGCGGTCGTCTGCTTGAGGTCTTCTTCGGAGGCGGTCGCCGTATAGGCGTTCAAAAGGCCGAAAATATCGACGTCCATCGCAGTAAGCTTGAGCCCCTTGATGGTAAAGAACTGGGCCCAGGAGTCGAGCAGCGCGTTCTTCGCCGCCACCACGTTCGCCTTCACGTCGTCGCCCTCGCGGGATTCGATTTCGAAGTCGATAACGTTGTCCTGGTCATCGAAGGGCGGACGGGACTGCGCGGTCTGGAGAATAATCGCCGACTCGTTGCCGTTTTTCGGGACCTTCACGCTGATTCTATCGACCAGCACGCCACCCGCGCCAGCACAGCAGTTCACGCAGGCGACAATGTCCGTATTGCTGTCGCGAGTATGCCTCATCATCATCTTGGTGAGGGCTTCGCTCAAAAGCTCGTAGCCGTCCTTTTCCTTCTTGCCGTCGGGGCCGGTAACGGGTTCGCCATCGCGGCGCTGTATTTCACCATTGATGATGGCGCCGTCGGGCACTGGTTCCGTATCAATCTCGACGACAACCTTGCCACCGCGACTGTTATGGTAAACCTTCACGTATTTGATGCTGTAGTGGCCAACATCTATGCCGATAGTTTCGCGCTCACCGCGAATTCTAGCTAACAAATCAAGTGCCAAAGTATAACTCCGATCGGAAACTGTACTACCCTAATTCTACCTTTATAAAAGCGAAATGTCAAGCGGAAAATGCACCTAAGTCATTGAAAATTAACTAGTTAGCGCATTTTGGGCGGTTTCTTTGGCCTTTTTTTTCTTGTTGACCTCGAATATGTACTGCAGAACACGTTCCTGGGTCCACCCGAAGGCGCCGCTGAACGAGGCTGTCGTGGAGAAATATTCGGGGTAATCGGGGTTTTTGTGGCCCAAATTGCGCAAAATCTCAATTTCTACATCTTCCGGACCGAAGCTCGGGAGGTCGAACTTGATACGGATGTGCTTCCCGCTTTCGCATTCTATGGGCAGCCCGATGAGGATACCGCCCGCGGAAAGGTCGTATAATACGCCATTGCAGGTACTGCCGTCCGCAAAGACGGCCTCGACCGGGAAATTCACGACTTCGCGCAGCCAGCGACGCAGTTGCTGCTTGTCGAGCTGCTGGGAATGGCGAAGAACCAGCTTGCCAGGTTCGCTCGCAAAGACGCGCACGTTCGTGGAGTAGACCGCATCCTCAGGACGGGTCCAGCGGACGCGCACTTCCTTGCCCACATAGACGCTGCCGGGGCCGAAGCTGTCGTCGTAGGAGACCTTCCAGATTTTCTCCCTTTGCGAGAGAATTTCGGAATGTTTTAATTTACTTACACCGTCCAGGAGGAGGTCCACCCTGTTCCCGATGTTGAACTGGCGCGTACTCACGATGACGGTCAGCGGGTTCGACGCATCGAACCCGAGCTTCTGGCGCAGGCGCGTTACCGCGTCGAGGGTCTCGTCGCGAATCGTGTCGACATCGCGCATTTCGTAAAAATCCAGAACCGCAGCCTCGAACAAGTGCGAGGAATTGAGGACGGCGTCCTTGTTCTCGAACTTGGAGGCACGGACCAGTTTTTCGAGGGTCCTGATTTCCTTAGGAGTCAAGTCGTAAAGCGCCACCTTCGTGTCGAATTCCTTTGTCCCGAACATTTCTTCGTGTTCGCGGCGGTAATTCGACCGCTGGATTTCAAACAGGACTACAAGCAGCAGTCCCAGCAAGAGGATGGCGACAACCCACGCTAACTGATAAGGAAAAATCACGGGCTACACCTCGGTCCACTCCCCGTTGATGTAGGAAGCGACAATGGAAGACGGCAGTTCCTTGCCGAGGAGCGGCGTATTGCGGGTCTTGCCAGCGAACATGGCGGGGACGACCTTCATCGGGCGGTCCTGGTCGAGGAGGACCAGGCTCGCCTGTCCACCCTTGCGGAGGGCCGCAGGTTCCACGCCCGCAAGCTGTGCCGGGGCGGTGGAAAGGAGTTCCACCGCGCGTGCGGCGCCAAGCCGCCCGCTGAGCGGTTTCCAGATGGCCCCGAGCGCGATCTCCAAAGAAACCGCTCCCGGCACCGCATCCTCGAAATTCACTTCCTTGTCCTGCCTGAGCACCGGGTCGTGGTTCACGCTAATCGCATTCACGGTTCCCGATTCCAGGCCCTTCCACAGGGCCTCGCGATCGTCGGCGGAACGGAACGGCATCGGCACGTTGCAGTGCGAGTCGAGGTCGAACAGGCAGCTGTCGTCCAGGAGAAGGTGGTAGATATCCACGTCGCAGGTGACATCCACGCCCTGAGCACGCGCGGTCTCGATAAGGCGAAGCGTCTCGCCGCAGCTAACTTGTTTGAAATGCACCGGAACCTTGAGGAAGCGCGCCATCTCGAGAATCCTGAAGACGGAAATCGTCTCGGCGATACGCGGGATGCCCTTCATGCCGAGCGTGTCGGCGTAGCTGCCCTCGTGCACGAGCCCGTGGTGACGCAGCGAATCGTCGAGCGGCATAAAGAAGAAGCGCTTGCCCGTCATGGAACCGTATTCCATCGCGAGGCGCAAGAAGCGCGTGCGGGAAGCGTCCTGATTGCCGTCGCCGAAGCCGACGGCGCCGCCCTGCGCAAGTTCCATCATCTCGGCCAAATCTTTGCACTGGTAACCCATGCTGAAGGCGCCGAGGAACGCGAACTCGAGACCGGACTTCGAAGCCAGCTGCTGCATCGCGGTGAGCTTCTGCGAATCGTCAATCGGGTTCGCGGAGCTTTCGTAAAGCCCGCCGAAGAACCCGCCACGGCGCATGGCACTCACGCCATCCTTGAACGTGTAGATGTCGTCGCGCAGGGGTTCCTTAAAATCGAGACCGAGGCCAAAGAGCGCGGGGAGCGCAAGCGCGCCCTTCGCGTCGAATTCGGGTGTACCTTCGGGAGCGCTGTCGGCCCACTTTCCATCTACAAGGCAAATCTTCGTCGGTTCGCCGAACTTTCCGTCAACAAACGGACGAACGTTGTTCAAAACCATATTACGCATTTGCACGGCCTCCAGCCAAAAGGTAAAGCACGGCCATACGCACGGCCACCCCGTTAGTCACCTGGTTCAAGATTACCGAGTTCTCGCCATCGGCAATCTCGCTGTCGAGTTCCACGCCGCGGTTGATTGGACCCGGATGCATGATGAGCACCTTGTCCTTCGCGCATTCCAGCAGTTCGTGCGTGATGCCGAACGTGTTGCGGTATTCGCGCATGCTGGGCAAGAGGGCGTCGTCCATGCGTTCTTTTTGCAGGCGGAGCGCGATGATGGCATCGGCATCCTTCACGGCCTTCTTCACGTCAGGTTCCCAAGTGACCTTGTCCATCAGTTCCCTATTGCGCGGGACCAGGGTGCTCGGTCCGCAGAGCGTCACGTGCGCACCCATCGTCGTCATGCCCCAGAGGTTACTGCGGGCCACGCGGCTGTGGCGGATATCGCCCACGATGGTCACGTTCTTGCCTTCGAGCGTTCCAAGTTTTTCTTCGATGGTGAGCATGTCGAGCAGCGCCTGAGTCGGATGCTCGTGCGCGCCGTCGCCCGCGTTCACGATAATCGCGTCGCTGTTGTCGGCGAGGAACTTCGGGACTCCCGTCCCCTTGTGGCGGACGACCACGATGTCAATCTTCATGGCTTCGATGTTTCGAAGCGTATCGACGAGCGTCTCGCCCTTCTTCACGCTGGAGTTGGAACTCGTGAAGTTCACCGTATCGGCGGAAAGGCGCTTCTCGGCGAGTTCGAAACTCGTGCGGGTGCGGGTGCTGTTCTCGAAGAACAGGTTCACGACCGTCATGCCGCGAAGGCTCGGCACCTTCTTCACGGGGCGTTCCAAAATTTCACGGAACTGTTTTGCATTGTCGAGAATCAGGCGGATATCGTGCTTGGATACTCCGCGCAGCCCGAACAGGTGTTTAATCTCAAGGGCGCTCAAGCTAAGCCTCCACTTCTACGAGGTAAACTGAATTTTCGTTATCGATAGGTTCAATCATCACGCGGACTTCCTGGTTCTGTGCGGTCTCTACCGTGAGGCCCACGCAGTCCGGCGCAATCGGGAGCTCGCGGTGCCCGCGGTCCACCAGCACGCAGAGGCGGATGGCGGCAGGGCGCCCGAGGTCGAGGATGGCCTGCATGGCGGCACGCACGGAGCGGCCCGTATAGAGCACGTCGTCCACGAGGATGACCGTCTTGCCTTCGACAGTCGCGGGCATCTCGGTGAAGCGCATCTCGGTGGAGCCCACCTTCTTGCGGTAGTGGAAGTCGTCACGGTAGAACGTGGCATCCAGGCTACCCATCTCGATGGGCTTGCCGAATTTTTGCGAGAGCCTTTCGCTCAATTTTTTCGCCAGCGGAATCCCGCGGCTTGCCATGCCAAGTACAATCAAGTTTTCGGCGGACGGATGCATCTTGGCAATCTTTGCAGCCATCTCGTCGAGGGCGAATTCCATCGCCTGCGCCGAAAGCAGTTCCTGAATACGTTTGCAGTTGTCTTTCATATTCAAGAATTTAGTAATCCAACATATAGTTTGGCGGGACAGTCTTCTAGAAAAGGCCTAGCAATAACTAGTCCTTGACGCAACGGACTGATTGAGCAGAATTTTTCCAGTAAAAATTAAATTCGGCCCCATTTTTATTTTTAGTACGCCATATTTCCATGATGTGCACACGACCATGACCCGAAAAATTCGGATACTTCGTTGATGCCGTAAAAAAATGAGCCTGTTTACCTAAAGAACTGAATATCGGATAATCCAGATTTGACGGCTTATACCATTCGCCTGCAGGGTATGCGGAAAAACCAAAAGAATCGGTACCATTAAAATCTTTTCCAGAAATTTCAGACCAGCCACTGGTAGATCGCAAGTCAACATTTTCCCATGTCCAGTACTCTTTTTCGTCATTCTGTCCACCCACAGATTCAAACAATATCACAAATTCATCCACAGTGGGCACATGCCACCCCTCCGGACACACCCCGCGGATAGGGTGTTCCAAAGAACTCGCCGTATCGCTGTATCCCTTGTAAATTTTAGGGACAATGTGGTCAAAAGGACACTCCGAACCATCGCCACACCCCTCTGCGTCAGAAGAGAAAAGCCCCGCACTATCCATCGCCGCACTAAATACGTACAGACGGCCATATTGTTTACAGTTTTCGGGGTCATTGTCGTAGCAGAAACTGCTTGAATCCAAGGTTTCCGTGGGTTCAAGGTATGCGTAGTTCAAGTTCTCCGCCATCCACCACTGGTTCCCAATTTTAACGGTCCTATACGTCTGTCCATCGCGGTCATCTTTTAGCTTGTCGAATTCGCATGTTTCACAACCTGTCACCTGCGCTCCCGAACTCGACGAACCTGCTCCATTGAGCGAAGAACATGATTTTTCCCCGTCTTCAGGTTTGTCGATAAAGGATTCGTCATCACCGCAGGCGGTAAAATTCAAGGCAAAGACAGCGAATAAGGCCATCCACGAAAGAAAAACGATTTTTTTGAGCATTGTAGCACACCTCCTTTCTGCAACATAATACCATTATCTCCCTATCGCGTCAATAAAGGCACGCTTTTTTACCTATATTAAGGCGGTAAATTCAACAACTCCAAGGAGATTTTTATGTTCAACCAGCTCGACAAACCGCAGGCCGGCGAAACCATCGCCATCATGAAAACCAACCACGGCACCATGAAGCTCCGCCTGTTCGAAGAACGCGTCGGCGAATGCGCCACGAACTTCATCGAACTCGCCAAGCAGGGCAAGTACGACGGAGCCCCGTTCCACCGCATCATCAAGGACTTCATGATCCAGGGTGGCGACTTCACCCGCAGGAACGGTACCGGTGGCCACTCCGCCAAGGGCCCGGGCACCACGATCGGCGACAAGTACGACCCGTGCCTCACCCACATGCGCGGCGCACTCAGCTGGGCAAAGACCGCCATGCCGAACTCCATCGGCAGCCAGTTCTTCATCGTCCACGGCGACAACGTGCACTTCCTCGACCACGACCAGGTGGGCCCCGGCCCGGCTGACGGCTACTCCGTGTTCGGCCAGCTCTACGAAGGCTTCGAAGTGCTCGACGAAATCGCAGGCGTCAAGACCGACCGCATGGACCGCCCCTTCGATGACGTGATTATCGAATCCGTGACCATCGAGAAGGTGTAATTGCAGCCGCAACCGCGACGCAATCACGAGTTCCCAGTTACCAGGCAATAGTTACCAGAAGAATTCCAGAAAAAAAATTTCTTGTTTTTTGGCCATTCTAGCAACAAGGAACTTGGAACTCGCAACTTTCACTATTTTTTTTGAAAAAAATGGTGAAAACCCCTTGACAAGAGTCAAATAATTTTCTCTATTTGGCTCACCTTTCGGGGTTATAGCTCAGTTGGTAGAGCGCCTGCATGGCATGCAGGAGGTCAGGAGTTCGACTCTCCTTAGCTCCACTAAAAAGACTCGCTTAAAGCGGGTCTTTTTTTATACCCGTTCGGCACGTGTTTTTGCCAGAACAAACTTAATGCAACCGTAAGAATTTTGTATTTTTCCTTGCATGAAGAAGAATTCAAACAAACTTATCGGTAGCGCTGGGAGCGCGTTATTGTTCGCCCTGTTTGCGGGCACGGTCACTTTCGCGGAAGAATGCAATGAAGCCACCATGGACGCCTTCGCCTACGAAGACTGCCTCGCCGCAAAAGGAATCACGACAGGCACGGGAGCAGCGGTTGCAAGCGAAAGCAGCACGGAACAGACAACAAGCAAGCCGTTCTCGTACAGCCCCTTCGGACGCGACGCCTACCTCACTTCGAGCTTCGGCGAAAACCGCGGCACGCGATACCATCTGGGCATCGACTACTCCACGCAGATGGAAGAAGGCTGGGTTGTCTACGCTCCGGAAGACGGCGTGATAAGCGAAGTGAAGACTTCTCCCTTCGGCTACGGCAAGGTTCTATTCTTCAAGGGCGCTAGCGGCAAGACATGGGTTTTCGCCCACCAGAGCAGTTTCAGTCCCGCAGTAGACGAAATCGTCTACAAAAAAATGTACGACAGCAAAAAGAACGACATCTCGATTTCACCGAAAATCTCGTTCAAGAAGGGCGACACGCTCTCGTTTGCCGGAAGCACGGGCATCGGCAACCCGCACCTGCACCTCGAAGTCCGTACCGCCGACAACAAGGCGCTCTCCCCCTGCGGCGAAGGCGCACTTTGCCTGGACACCATCGCACCGCAGATTGTCGCGGCGGCGGCACTATACAAGGACGATGTCGCATTCACCTCCACGGAGGCGCTCGACAAGAAATGCGTCGTCACGCCCATCAAGAACAATTTCCAGAACGACGCGCCCGTGCACGTCGCCTTCAAGATCGTAGACTACAGCCGCGAGCCCAAGGAAAACCCGATGTCCATCCGGAGGCTCGAACTTTTCCGCTACGACGAGAAAATCTACAGCAAGATACAAGACACCATCCCGATGTCGAAGCAGCTCAGGATTCGCGACGAGCTGCTGTGGGCCGAAGAGGCGGACACCGCGGGCGACTGGCACTTCATAAACGCAAAGCTGCCGCCCCAGTCCGAATACCGGCTGGAAGTGGAAGACTACGCGGGGAACATCACCACGAAGAAGTTCTCCCTGCGCTCGCACTGCAAGGGCAATAGCGACTTCCCGAAGCAGCATTTCCAGACGACCCCGCTCATCACCTACCTCTCGAGGCCCGCGCTGAACCTTGCGCGCTGCGATTCCAACTACACGTTCTCCGCCGTAGGCAAAGAAGGTCAGATGCTCAGTTCCAACCTGTGCAAGGTATTCGGCCACAAGCTGACTTTCCTGGGCAAGATTGCAGAGACCTTCCCCGCCGCCGACAAAATCGTATACGGCAGGGGCAACGACGAGAAGACCATCTACATGACCACGCTCCGCCCGGGAGCCGCGTCGGCGAACTGGACCGTCAAGGACGAAGACTTCGAAATTTCGCAGAAGGTGTCCGGGATGGCGGTTAAAACGAACGACGGCACTCCGGTGCTCGCCTTCACAAGGAACATCACTGACAGCCTGAACTTTTTCGAATTCCACCCGAAGGGACTGCAGTTCAGCGGCAAATGGGAAGTCTGCATAGACGCGCAGACTGCCAAGGCGCCTCTCTACTGGCTCGGCGAGACGAGCCGCAACTGGTTCATCTTCAGCAAGCAGACCGGCGGCAAGAAGCGCTGCGCGAACACGAACGAACTCCGCGACATCGCATCGATAGACAACCAGGAAGTCCCGACGCTCGGGTTCCCCTACTGGGACAACGCCATCATCGGTGGCGTCCACCAGCCCGCACTCAAGATTCCCCTGCAGTTCAAGTACAACGGTGTCGAAAGCGGAAATTCCATCACGGTCAAGGCCGGCAAGAAATGGATTGCCGCCGAATACGATTCCGAACCGCGTGAAATTATACTGGAAGGCGAAAGGCTGCCCGACGAGGGCGAAAGCATCACCATCCAAATCGAAGACGAAGCAAAGCACAAGGCGAGCTACACCATTCCCGTTCCGGGCATGTAGCCGCAATCAATTTTTTAGAATCCGCTAAAGGTCGGCGTAACGCACCAGCTTACGGCCGCTGCTCAGGGCTATGCGCACGAGATCGCGCACATCGTCGTCGCGTTCGGGGAAATCCACCGGGTGCAGCGCAATGCGCGGAGTACCGAGAGGAGCGTCCAGCATCAGCGCGCCGAACTTGAACGTCGGCTTCACCATGAATTCGGGTACACCCGCAAAGCTCGCGACCGGAGAGGCGTAGCGCTTGCCGCCCACAGTCGTGAGCGAGAAACGGTCTTCGTAGAGCATCTTCATGCGGCGCACCTGCAAGGGCAGGAACTTGTTGCTGTACCATGTCGGAGGCACGAACGCCACGGGCTTAAGGCCCGCATCGGGCGTACCCTCGAACAGGGCTTTCCAGGCATCGATGCCCGCCTGCAGAAGCCTTCCGGACTCGTACTCGCTGAGTCCCGCAAATTCCGCCTCCCTGTGGGTCACGGTCATGCCGAAGAGCCCCATGTAGCTACGGCCCTGGCTGAATTCAGCCTTGTGCTTGTAGCCGTGGAGCGAAAGTTCGAACCCCTCCGCCTTGAGATCGGCAAGGGTGGAACGGAACGCCGCGACAGATTCAGCGGACGCCCCTTCGGTATCGGGAATCACGAGGATGCAGAACGGCGCACCCGCCAGGGCCTTCAGGTCCCGCAGGTACGGCAACACCTTCCGGAAATTCCAGACACTAAAATCGTGAAAACAGAGAAGGAATTTGCGAACCATGTCATGAATATAGTTAATAGTTGCAAGTTTATGTCTACCGGTTATAGGACTTCGGGCGGCAAGAAGCGCCTGTTTTCCGCATTTCTAGCAACTAGCAACTATTAATCAGCAACTCCTATTGCTATCTTTCCCGCCATGCTTGAATCCATCATTCTGGGCCTATTGCAGGGCCTCGCCGAATTTCTCCCCATTTCCAGCTCCGGCCACCTCGTCCTCGGGAAAGAACTCCTGGGCGTAAGCGAAGCGGGCATGTTCTTCGACATCATGCTCCACGCCGGCACGCTGCTCTCCATCTTCGTCGTGTTCCGCAAGAAGATTGTGGAAATCATCGTGGGCTGCATCCACCGCGACCCCGTACAGCTCAAGGAAGCGGGCTACATCGTTCTCGCAAGCATCCCGACGGCGATTATCGGCATCGGATTCAAGAAGCCGCTCGAAAGCCTGTTCGAAAACCCGCGCGCCGTGTGCGTCGCCCTGCTCGTCACCGCCACCCTGCTTTTCGTAAGCCAGTGGGGCCGTACCGGCAGCAAGCATCCTGAAGCCGAGGGCGTCAAGATGAACTGGTGGCGCGCTCTCGTCACCGGCGTCGTCCAGGGCATCGCCTGCATCCCGGGCATCAGCCGCAGCGGCTCGACCATCAGCGGCATGATTTTCATGGGAGTGAACCGCAAGTACGCCGGAGAATTCAGCTTCCTCATGAGCATTCCCGCCGTAGGTGGCGCCGCACTGCTCGACGTGATCAAGTGGGTGAAGTGCCAGGGCATGACGCCCGAGAAGGCGCTGCTCGACCCCGAAAAGGCAATGAAGTGCATCGACGCCGGCAGTTTCAGTCCCGAGCTCCTGGCCGGCATGCTCGTCGCGTTCATCGCAGGCATATTCGCGCTTGTGTGGCTCATGAACTTCGTGCAGAAGGGCAAGTTCCACTACTTCTCGTACTACCTGTGGATCGTCGGTATCCTCGGCCTGATTTTCATCTAGGCCGACTCCCGCCACCCGTCTAGAACAGCGTCCTCAAACCGAAACCGATAATGCCGTCAAGGTAGTTTTCGCCGTTCCGCAGCGCATAATACAGATTGACGCTCCAGTTGCCGCGGTACTGCGTGAAGCCAATACCGTAGTTCTGTTCGCGGGACCAGCCGTGATCGGGCGCAAGCCGGCGGTAGAGTCCGGGCTGGTAAAACGCCTCGATGCTCAAGTCATAGCCGTACTGCCAGAGGATAGCGATTTCCGAAAGCCCGTAGCTCCTGCTGCGAAGCGTGCGGTAATGCATCCCCTTGAAATTCTCGGGCCCGCCCAGAGCGAAGTAGTCCTTGCGCGCAAGTGACGCGCCTGTCGGGAAGATTCCGCCGGCCATGCCCGAGAAGCGGCTGATGAAATTGCCGTACAGCGGGAAGTACGCGAGGACGCTCGCGGTGGCACCGAGGTAGTTGTCGAGCGAGTCGGGGCGGCCCATCTTCCATGTGGCCGAGGCTTCCAGGCGCCAGCCCCTGCGCGGAAGCACGAACCTGTCCAGCGACACGTACGAAATCTCGAAGGTGGAATGCTTGTCGTCTTCGCTCATGCCGAAGAACACGCCGATACTGAAGTCGAAGCCGATGTCGCGCGTGACGCCCACCTCGCCCACGATGGTCCTTTCGATAACATCGCTCGAGGCGGAGTCCGATTCCAGAGAATCGCCGGCGGCACTTCCGTCGCCGTCAAGTGTTTCCTCGTCGAAGTTCCCGCGCACAACGACATTCCAGGCCGAGCCTAAAATCCACGGTTCCTTGTAGTAGCCCGTCAGGTGGCGCGAGTTTTCGCCCGTAAAACCCTCAAGCTGCAGGTCGCGCGCCGTCCCCGCAATATTGTACAGGCTCACGTCAAGCCTACCCTCCCAGACGTTCTCGTCGCTCGAATAGGTCAGGACGCCTTCCGCCGTAGAGACGTTCGCCTTGCGCATGCTGAACACGGGGAAAATCCTGTTGCGCGACGGATCGCGGTAAAGGCGCGCGGGTGCCGTCTTCTCGAAGTAGCCCATGCGGGCAAGCCTGCGTTCCGAGCGTTCCAGGTCCGTGAGGGAAACGGGCTTGCCATCCTCGATGCCCGAGAGTTTCGCGAACACATCGCGCTTCGTTCCCGCGGAATCAGCGTTTTCGGGCGGAGCCCACACGTAGAGCGCTCCCCGCACGATTTCAAGTTCGAGCACATGCATTCCGCGTGCGGAATCCATGCCCGCAACAGAAACAGCGCCCACAACCGCGCCTGCATCAGCAACAGCGTTCGCATCAGCGCCTGCCTGCCAAAGTTCCGCTTGCTTAAGTTCCGCCTGCCGGATTTTTCCCGTCACATGCGCCGCGACAAAACCCTGGTCCTCGTAATAGCGGGCAAGCTTGTCGGCCAGCGGTTTCCAAGCGTCACAGGGCGCGCCCAAGGCCGCATCCATCTGCGAATCGTCGAATCCGGAATGTTCGCCTGTCCACGCGATGCTGTCTACGGTACATGCGCCCACACCCTCCGCCAATGCGAAGGCCGCAAACAACATTATGTACAGCACCAATTTTTTCATATTCTAACTGCTAATTTCTCACAAGACATCTCAACAGGATCCTTCGTCTCCGCAACTATGTTGCTCCGCTCAGGATGACACATTCCACATTACACATCAGAATATCGCCCTCGCTTCTGTCGAAAGTTTCTGGAAAATATTTTCCTCGGCATCGCCGAAGCGCAAGATATAATGCAACCCGAAGGAAATGTTCTGGTTCACGGTAAACGAGAGGGACGTTTCCAGGCGGAACGTGGTTCCATCGCTGTAGCCCGACATCATCTGGTACGGCACCGCATCGTCGCCGGTCTCCACCTGGACTGTCGAGAAGCGCACGTACCCGTCAAAGCGCTTGGGGTTCTTGTAACCCAGACGCAAGTAGGCTTCCCAGAGGTAGGCGTCGAACTCGCGCCCAGCCGCTTCCTCGCCGGACCCGTAGCGGAATCGTCCGCCCGGCTCGACGCTGAAGAACTCCCAGAAACTCAGGCGGTACCTGCCCGCGACACTCCTGATGTTCCATTCCAAATCCTGGAGCGCCTGCAGCCCGACATCTTCCATGAAGGCTTCCGCACCCACGTAATGATTCTCGTTCAGCCTGTAGGAACCCGCAATTTCGTGATGGAAGAGCGACTCGTAATACTCGATAGAAGAGAGCTTCTTGTCGTACGAGGCGGAGGGCTTGTAAGCAAGCGTGGCACCCGAGGGATGCGTCCATTCCAGGTTGCCCGTCCACGACAACGTACCCGAGGAGACATCGCGCAGTCCCGACGGGAGAACCTCCGGGAAATACAGCTTGCGGCCCGTAGTGTCTTCGGAGACGGCGCTGATTGAACCGGAAAGCTTGATATCGCGAAGGATTCCACGGTCTATGCCGAAGGTCTTTCCCGGATTCCATTCGAGATTCGCGCTGAAAGACGCGTTCGAGGCGAGCACCGCCCCGATGGAATCGTTTCGGCCCATTCCCTCGTAGACGAAGTCACCGTTGTCCACGCCCTCGATAAACGCGCCGGTCAGGCTATCGTAACGCACGTCGCCCGTGCCCTTCGCCACCGCCTTGTATATGGCGGTATAGGTCTGTTCTTCAGTGAGGCCCAGTTTGTAGGCAACGTTTCCGTGGATTCCAATGCGTTCGTTGCCGAAACGCGCGTTCAGGTCGCCCGCCCAGTTGTGCTCGTCCCCGGATTCCGCCAGGTCGCGATACACGTACTGCAAATAGTGCGTGAGGTCTATTCCCTTCAGGTGGACTTCCGCGGACTGGTTCCACTTGAACTGGCGCAAAGAATCTATCCAGTTGTCTTTCAAGGGATCGCCGGTATTGCCTCCCCGGCCCGTATACGAATCGCCCCCGCGGCTCACGTTCAAAAGGTCGATGGATTCAAGTACGTTCCAGGAACTCTCCGAAAGTTTCACTCCGTAATTCGTGCGCAAATAAAGTTCCCCGTCGTCGATTTCCGCGCTGTCGCGTTCGGTATAGCGCACGTCCGCCCCGACAAAGCCCTGGAAAAAACCGCGCGTCTTTTTCACGTTCGCATAGCCCTGGAACCTTTCGCGGGCAACGTCCGTCTGGCTCTGCACATGCACGAGCGCAACCTCGGTCGAACGCCCGTCCTGCGTATTATGCGTCAGGCTCGCCTTTATTCGCGAGGAATTCCAGCGTTCATCGTCCCCTTGCCGGTAACCCCACGCAAGATTGCCGAACCATTCCGAACCCAGACGGAGCCGCATCGCGAACTCGTCGTGCCGGAAACTTCCGTTTGCAAGCAGCGCGCTGTCCAGGTCCCACTCGTCTTTCAGCCTGTACGAATTCCAGTCGTCATCGCCGCCCTTGAAATCCGAAATATCAAAGCCTTCCCCTACATAGTTGCCATATGCGGAAAACGCCACCGGTAAACGTTTCATCGCCGACGAGGAATCGGAAGTCAAAAACCAGCGGAACGCATGGGCTTCCGGGCCGCCCACGTCGTCGGAAACCGTATTGGTATCGCGCCTGGAATACGCCACTTCCAAATCGGTATAGTAGCGGTTGTCCAGCTGCGCGCGCAACCTTGCGCCCGCCATGTCCGTCCTAGACGGGCGGGAAAGCGCCCCGAGCGTATCGTCACGAACAAATTCACTTCCGTCGTCGTGCTTGAGCATCGCATAGTCGTCATCGGTCCATGCGCCCTTCTTCAAGCGGTCCACGTCGTTTTCCAGCCGGAAGCCAGACACGTCCAAGTAGAGGTTCGGATGGCGGAACTTGCCCGCAGCCGCATAGAGGCTCATTATGTTGTCATCGTCGTAAGCATCGTATTCCACGCGGATTTCATCTTCGGCGGACGGCATGCGCAGCCCCTTGAAATTCAAAAGGCCACCGGCATAATTCACCTCGTAATCCTTGCCGCGTTCGAGCTTTTCGCCGTTTATCCATACGGATTCTGAATTCGGGACGACCGAGATGTAGTTGCCGTCGCCGCTCAGGGCATAACCTTCTCGCTGGCCGCTCACACCCGCAAACGTGCGCACGGTTCGGTTCACTTCGTCGGTACCTACGGCGGCCCGCACGTCAGAATAGTTTGTCCTAAATCCAACCATACCGCCAAGCGAGGTCCGTTCCAGCGAGAACAGGCCAAGATCGGCATCCTGCCAGAGGAAGTCGCCCAGATGGAGCATCCAGTGCCTGGAGGTCGCCTTGAAATACACCTGGTCCACCTCCTGGAGCGTAGCCGTCGTCTGGTCGCCCGCACGCCTGTCCACGTCGTTCAGCAAGGCATCTATCACGACGCTGTCGCCCACGATTCCTTGGATAGAGAGCTTCAACTGCTGGTCGACCTGCGTATCGCCGTCGCCCACGGTCACCTGCATGGTCTTGTAACCGTGAGTCTCCAGACGGTTTTCGACATGCGCCGTATCGGCGGGAGCGGACGCCTCCACCTTATGCGAAAGGATATCCGGATTCCATACCGGAAGCGAATCTATATCGAGAGAAAATGCCTTCCCGACCGAAAGGGCGCCTACCCACAGCAAACGCCTCATCGGGACTACCTATTGGATTCGATGCGGAACTGCCTGCTCGACAGGAGCTTGCGCCCCGCAACAAGGTCAACGCTCCACTCTCCCGGCTTGAGGAGTTTGGGAGAAATCTCCGTATGGCACACGCCGATTCCGGACTGCGAAGATTCCTTGTCTTCGATGCCCTTGTGGTATTCAGTCGCCTTTATAATGCAGCGCACTGTCTGTATGGTGTCCGTACCCCAATACCATATGTGCAACAACGTATCGGAGGAATAACGCGCCGGATTCGATATCGTGGAATAGAAATAGAGCCTCGTGTTTTCTTCGAATACGGTATCGGCACCGAAGGGCGTCCCGCGCACCACATCGCGGCATACCACGCTCTGCGAGGGCGAAAGTTCGGCACCCGAAAAACTCTGCAACGAAGCGTCGTCCATCCAGAAACTGACGATGCGGTGTCCAAAGAAAACAAGGAAGACAAGCACCACGACGATGGTTGTCTTCCTCAAATTGCGAAGTGGCGGAATGCCGGCCACGGTAAACCCCTATTACCTGAGTTTACTTGTGTTCTGGGTGAATGCGGGAACGGCGTCCACCAGCTTTTCGACAAGCAGGCGGTTGAAGTCGTCGATGCGGTTCGGGAGCCTGGAGCCCGGGAACACCTGCACCAGCAAGAGCGCCTCGTCCACAGGAGAAATGTAGATGGAACGCTTCTCGCCCGCATAGGAGACGGACTGGAAGTTCTCGCCGCCGAGCATCATGCCCACCTGGCGGGCGGAGTCGAACGATGCCGTGCTAAGAACTGCAAGCGGAGTGGCGTCGATACCGAGGGTACCGACTTCGGCGATAATGGAACCGTCACGGTGGCAAAGGACAATGTAATCAGCCTTGACGCTGGCCTGGTAAGCAAGCATCAACCGGCGAACCTTTCCCACATCATCTGAAAAAATCGTAAAGTCGCTCATTCAAACCTGCTATGACTTTAAACCCGTTAACTACTTCTTGGGTACGTACGGACGCAGTTCAATTTCGTCGTCCGAGACCTCGGCGTTACCTCGATCCACAGATCGACCGAATGACGGCATACGCGGCGGCTGCGGGGTCGCACGCGGACGTCCGAAGGGGGACGACACCGGTTTCTGGAACGGACTGGCACCACCGGACGCCATTCCGCCGACGGGGGGCTTTGCCGCAAACGAGGGCATCTTGAACGGAGTCGCCGCTGCAGGTGCTGCTGCAGGAGCGGCAGGCTGTGCAGGAGCTGCGGGAGCCGCCTGGGAAACAGAAACGCCTTCCTTGGTGAGGCTCACGTCGTGCACGCCGGTGTTGTTCACGCTCTCAGCGGCCTTGCGCAGGAATCCCTGCTTCACGTTGAACTTCTCGATCACCAGCATGGCGATAGTCTTGAGCGTCGTGACAACACCCTTGCCGTTATGCGCCGTAGCCGGGAAGAACGGGACGTTGCGGAGGTTGAGTTCCGCGTTCATCTCGTCGAGGGTAAAAACGTTTTCCATGTCGCGCTTGTTGTACTGGAGCACGAAGGGCATGTCGTCCAGATCCATGCCGTAATCCTGCAGATTCTGGCGAAGGTTCTGGAGGCTCTCCAGGTTTTCGGCCTGGCGGGAGCGCTGCGAGTCGGCCACAAAGACAATACCATCCACACCGCGAAGCACAAGTTTACGGGTGCTGTTGTAATAGACCTGACCGGGAACCGTATAAAGCTGGAAACGAGTCTTGAAACCCTTGATATCGCCAAGATTTAGAGGAAGGAAATCGAAAAACAGAGTACGGTCGCCCTCGGTTGCCAGCGACACCATGTCCGTGCGCTTGTCCTGGGGCATCTTCTGGTGGATGACCTGCAGGTTCGTAGTCTTACCGCTAAGACCCGGCCCGTAATAGACCACCTTACAACTGATTTCGCGTGTTGCAAAATTGATTGAAGACATCACTAATCCTTGATACTTGCGATTAATCTAGTAAATTATTTGCGTATCTGTATGTGAGTCAACGCAAACAGGGCCCTCATTGTGTCCACGGCCACGCCAAACGCATTCTTCAAAAACAGAAAATACCGATGCACGTAAGTGCACCGGTTTTAAGACCGATTCAAGTCTTGTTACGCCTGATTAGGCGAAACCGTTGACGAGCTTTGCGACCTTAGCCTTGTAGTTGGCAGCGCGGTTGGCATTGAAGCCGGCGCGGCTCTTGTTGGCAGCGACGTCGAGAAGACGGAAAAGCTTCGGCATTTCGGCAAGGGCGGCATCCTTGGTGGTGGCCGTACGGATGACCTTGAGGCTTGCGCGAATTTCGGCGCGGGCTGCACGGTTCATGGCATTGGCCTTTTCGGCCTGACGCAAACGCTTTTTGCAAGATTGATGTTGAGGCACCTTAAATCTCCGGGTAAAACCTACTTATAAATTTTTGTAGGGACAAAGATAGTAAACAATGGAAATTTGTCAACCCCCCCACATTTGCTAATTTCGTTAAAATTGCGCCCAAAACGAGCGCTTTTAGCCAGGCTCGGCCCTATCGAAGCAAAATTCCTTTGCTACGGCACTCGCCATTGAGGCACTTCGTGCGTTTTTTTGCTAGGCACAGAAATGAGTCTGCAAGCAGCCTCGCTTCACTCGCCCTACGCAAAAATGCTAAATTTTGCCCATTATGATGCCTTTCGTGAACATTACAGGGCAACGGGATGCCTACCGCGAGGAGTTTTTGGCCGCAGAACGGGCCGTCCTCGATAGCGGATGCTATATCGGCGGGCCCGAAGTGGCCGCCCTGGAGGCGGAACTTGCGGATTTTTGCAATTCTGCGGGTCGGAATGCCGGGAAGGGCTCTTTTTTGGGGGGTATCGCAGGAAGTGACCGCGCGGAGCCAAAAACCAGGGCCGTAACGTGCGCGAGCGGCACCGACGCCCTCACCATCGCCCTCATGGCCCTCGGGCTTAAACCGGGGGACGAGGTCATCGTGCCCGATTTCACGTTCATTGCACCGGCGGAATGCGTCGCGTTTCTGGGCGGCATACCGCGGTTCGCAGACATCGACCCCGAGACCTTGCAAATCGACCCGGAAAGCGTAAAGGCGCTAATCGGCCCAAAGACGCGCGGGATTATCGGCGTGGACCTGTTCGGGCAGTGCGCGCCGTTTGCACATCAGGCAGAAACAACGCTGTGGGAAATCGCCGTCGTGAACGACCTGTGGCTAGTGGAAGATGCGGCGCAGGCATTCGGCGCAGAGTATAGAATTTCGTCCGAATTTGGCAGCATAGCACAACGCGCCTGTACCCTCGCGACCATTTCCATCACGAGCTTTTACCCGAGCAAGCCGCTGGGATGCTACGGCGACGGTGGCGCGCTATTCACCAGCGACCCGAAGCTGGAAGCGAAAATCCGGCAGATCGCGAACCACGGGAGTACCGGCCGCTACCTGCACGAATCCGTCGGCATCAACAGCAGGCTCGACGCCCTACAGGCGGCCATATTGCGGGTAAAGCTCCGCCACTTCGAAGACGAACTGAAGGTGCGCCGCGAGAACGCCCGCAAGTACGACGAGTTTTTCGGCGCTTTGAACGACGCCGGCGGCATTGACGGTGCAAAAATCGTGCCGCAGCAAATCGGTGCAAATTGCAAGACGCCGAAACTTGAGATAAACTGCACGAGCACCTACGCGCAATATACGGTGCTGGCCGACAACCGCGAAGCGTTTATTGCAAAGCTAAACGCAGCCGGAATCCCGCACTGCATCCACTACCCGCAGCCGCTGCACGAACAGCCCTGCTTCAAGGGACTCGCGCAGGGAAGCGAGAACAAGAACGCCATCATGGCGAGCCAGAAGGCCGTAAGCCTCCCCGTCTGCGCGTTTACCGATGTCGACTTTATCATAAACAAGCTGAGGTCCGTCCTATGAGAAACACCGACCTGATCCCCGAAATTGCGAACGACATGACCCCCCGCAAGGTCAAGGACTCGCAGACCGAAACGCACGCCATTGTGCATCCGGACAACACGAACGCGCTCCACAACGCCTTCGGGGGCTACCTGATGGGCCTCATGGACGTGGCCGCCTGCGTGGTCGCCTTCAACCATGCGGGCCGCAAGGTGAACACCATCTCCATCGACGGGGTAAGGTTCTTCCGCCCGGCAAAACTCGGCACCATCCTGAACATCCACGCGAGCCTGAACCGCGCGTTCAACACCTCGATGGAAATCGGTCTGAAAATCACCGAGACCGACCCGGTAAACAAGCAGGAACTGCCCATCGCGCACGGCTACTTCACGTTCGTCGCCATCGGCGAAGACGGCCGCCCCACCGCGGTCGCCCCGGTAGAGCCCGAAACCGCCGAAGAAAAGCGCAGGTACGAACAGGCGCTTGTCCGCCGCGAAGCCCGAATTGCATTAGGGAAGAAGCTGGTATAGCAGCGGCGCGGCCTGTATACAGGCGGAACCATTATTTATGTCCGGGGCTCTTTCTGAGCCCCCTTCCCATTTCTAAAATTTAGGCATGCGCGGAACACAAAAAGACGTCAAAGACCGTTCCCTGATAAGCCTCTCCTGGCCGCTTATCCTCACCTTCGCCGTGGGCATGATCCAGCCCATGATGGACAGCTGGTTCCTTTCGCGCACATCCGAAACCGCAGCCGCCGGCGTCGGCGCCATGCTCCCCATCCTCGGGGCGCTCTTTACCGCCCTCCACGCCTTCTCGCAGTCGGGCGCGAGCATCGTCTCGCAGTACATCGGCGCCAAGCAGAACAGCCACGCACGCAGCACGCAAACGATGGTCCTCTTCGGGAGCATCTTGCTCGGGGTGGCCCTCACGCTCCTCATCTACCCGCTTTCGGGCACCATTCCCCGCTGGATGGGCCTGACAGAAGAACCCGCCGAATACGCGATGCAATTTTTGAGCGTCGTCTCGTTCGGGTTCGCCTTCCGCGCGCTGCAGACCATCCTCACCGCCCTCATCGCCACGCACGGCCTTACCATCTGGAACCTCGTCGGCAACACGCTCACCATCGCGAGCAACGCCGCCCTGAACGTCGTGTTTTTGGAAGGGCTCTTCGGACTCCCCAAGATGGGCGTGCACGGCGTGGCCCTTGCCACAGCGCTCTCGTGGCTGATATCCTCGTGCATCCTCTGGCTCGTACTCAAATTCAAGGTGCATCACCAGAGCAAGGCCCGTGACTGGAAGCGCTCCCGCATCCTTCTCCCCGACTGGATACGCATCGGCCTCCCCGCCGCCGCAGAACCCATCAGTTTCCAGCTTTTCCAAGTGTTCATCACCGCGATGGTCGTGTACGTAGGCACCACCGCCATGACCGCCCGCGTATTCGCAGGCAATTTCGCCGCTTTGTCAGTAATCCTCGGAGTCGGCCTCGGCAGCGGAAACCAGATTCTCGTGGCACATTTGGTTGGTGCGCACGATTTCGACAAGGCGAACCGCCGCGTGCGCCAGACGCTTGCCATCGGCATCACGAGCGGGCTCTTGCTCTCGATTATCGTAGCGCTTTTGGGCGAACATTTGCTCAGGCTCTACACCGACAATCCCGAAGTACTCCGACTCGGAAAAATTTGTCTCTGGTGCGACGTAGCCGTGCAACCCTTCAAGGCAGTAAACTTCATCGTCACCACCTCTCTGCGCGCCGCGGGCGATTCCAAGTTCCCCGCCATTGTCGGAAGCGGAATGATGTGGACGCTCGGGCTTGTCACCTCGCTCATACTCGCGTTTGCATTGGGGCTCGGGCTGCCGGGACTTTGGCTCGGCATGGCCGCTGACGAACTCTACCGTTCGTTTGCCAACATCTGGCGCTGGCGCAGCGGCCGCTGGAAAAGCAAGGCCGTGGTTTAGTTCTGGATGCAACGGACTGAGATACCAGCAGGCTTTTCTTCTTTGCTCAGAACCGCATAGTCAAAGGCGTATGCCATACTCACAGCATTCCCGTAGTCGCTATCGTATTCGGTAGAACTCCAAAAAATTGCATAGAAGCTCTCGTTATTGAATTTTCCTCCATAGCAGGATCTGCCACCAGTAGGGAGCGCAGAAAAACCGAATACATCCGTGCCATTGCCAATATGAGTGTAATAGTCATCCCAGCCGCTAGTAGACTTGAGCACTTTACCTTCTTCCTTTGATCCTCCACCAACTACCGTGAATAGAACATCCCATTCACCATTGTCTGGCAGATGCCAGCCCTCGGGACATATACCACGCACAGGATATGTCGGTGAACAGATTTTATCAGAACCGCAATCTTTGCCGTTCCCACTCCAGATGCCCACGCTGTCCATAGCTATCGCCCAAGTATAAAAGCGGCCGTATTTGGTGCAGTTATCCGAGTCATTGTCGTAGCACCAGCTAGTGGAATCAGAGGTAATTTCCCTAAAGGAATAAGGAACGTCCGTGAATGCGTAGTTGAGATTCTCCGCCATCCACCACTGGTCACCTATCTTCACGGTTTTGTAGGTCTGACCATCGCGGTCATCCACCAACTCGCCGTATTCGCAGTTGTCTTCCGTTTCTGTTTTGCAGCCTATTCGTGAACTAGACGATAACTCCACCGAACTGCTGCTGGACTTGGCGCTGGAAGAGGACTTCACAGAACTGCTACTCGACTTGGCGCTGGATGAAGACCCGTCATCGCAGTCATCGCACACGCTCGACGACGACCAGTCCGAAGGCCGCGTCGCGAAACTGCTATCGTCGTCACTACAGGCGACAAACAGAGCCGCACAAAGAAACGCTATGGACCCTATCGCGGCGCTCCGCTTGCTCCAGGGTGACAGTTTAGACATATTTCCTCCTAAAACTAATCCTTGATGCAGCGGACCGAAAATCCGCCTTCCTTGTCGCCGTTGAGCAGGAACGCTTTGTTGCTGTCGTCATACAAACACAGGTCGTACACAGACCCGCCGTTATTTTGCTCAGTAGAACTCCAGATACGCGCGCCCTCGCCCTCAATGGCGTAATTCCCTTCGTCATACCTGCGACCGGCAGGGAGCGCCGAGAACCCAAAGGCATCCGAACCGTTACCACTGTTATTCCATCCGGATGTAGACTTGAGAACCCAGCCAGCAACCGATGAGCCACCAACAGCGATGAACAACGTTTCCCATTCAGTTTTGCTAGGCAGGTGCCAACCACTAGGGCATATGCCGCGCACGGGGTATGTCGGCGAGCAAGTCTTGTCATAACCGCACCCCTTGCCGTTCGTACTCCATATACCCGCACTGTCCATAACTGTCGCCCAGTCGTATAGGCGACCGTATTTTGCGCAGTATTCTGCAGAGTCGTTATAACAATAACCACTCGCCGTATCGTAATTCAGGTTCTCCGCCATCCACCACTGGTCACCAATTTTCACTGTCTTGTAAGCCTGGCCATCACGCTCATCCACCAATTCACCATATTCGCAGTTGTCTTTACTTTCTGTCTTACACCGAGTCGCCAAAGTGACCGAACTCGACGACTCCGCCGAACTGCTACTAGACTTAGCGCTGGAACTAGACAGGAGATCCCCAGACGAGCCGGGGATGACAGATGAGGACGAAGACTCCGCAGAACTGCTGCTTGACTTAGCGCTGGAACTAGACAGGAGATCCCCAGACGAGCCGGGGATGACAGATGAGGACGAAGACTCCGCCGAACTGCTGCTGGATTTAGTACTGCTACTGGACACACTTGTCTCACTATCGTTCGACTTCGGTGTGACGCTGGAAGAAGACCCGTCATCGCAGTCATCGCACACGCTCGACGACGACCAGTCCGAAGGCCGCGTCGCGAAACTGCTATCGTCGTCACTACAGGCGACAAAGAATGCAGCCAAGATAAGCGAAAGTACAAGATGTATGGATCCTCGCCTACGCGAGGATGACCGCAATCCAGGATGACACCACAAATTCGTCATATTTCCTCCTTTTTCCATTATCTGCATAAAATATAAGATATCCTTTTACGCTCAAAATACCGAAGTGGCGGTGAAATCGGAACTTTTTTGCTATTTTCACCGCCATTTTATTAATTTATCTGCAAGCAATCAGCAAAAAAAAAA